>CAMJAP010000004.1 GCA_946403625.1 uncultured Lachnospiraceae bacterium | reverse complement strand
TAGTGCCTGAGATCAATCCGGAGCATATGCATGTGATTGAGTTCCAGAAGAAGAGACTGGGCACAACTCGCGGTTTCATCGCAGTAAAGCCGAACTGCTCCATCCAGAGCTACGCACCGGTTCTTACTGCTTGGAAAGAATTTGAGCCGTACGAAGTAGTTGCTACTACATATCAGGCAATCTCCGGTGCAGGTAAGACCTTTAAGGATTGGCCGGAAATGGTTGGCAACATCATCCCGTACATCGGTGGTGAGGAAGAAAAGTCCGAGAAGGAGCCGCTGCGTATCTGGGGTAAGATCGAGAATGGCGTGATCGTTCCGGCACAGAGCCCGATCATCACTTGCCAGTGCATCCGTGTACCGGTACTGAACGGTCATACTGCAGCTGTATTTGTAAAGTTCCGCCAGAAGGCAACTAAAGAGCAGCTGATCGAGAAACTGGTGAACTTCTCCGGCGAACCGCAGAAACTGCAGTTGCCGAGCGCTCCGAAGCAGTTCATCCAGTACCTGGAAGAGGACAATCGTCCGCAGGTAGCTTTGGATGTAAACTACGAGAACGGTATGGGCGTATCCGTAGGCCGTCTGCGTGAGGATACCGTTTACGACTGGAAGTTCGTAGGTCTTTCCCACAACACTCTGCGTGGTGCTGCAGGTGGTGCGGTAGAATGTGCTGAACTTCTGAAGGCAATGGACTACATCAAAGAGAAGTAAGATGTTTGTCGGAAGAAAAAAAGAACTGAATTATTTGTCTGACTGCTTTCACAAAGAAGGCAGTCAGATTTTGGTGGTTTATGGTCACAAGGGCGTGGGCAAAACCAGCCTGTTATTTCGATTCGCAGAAAACACCGAAAAGTTGACTGTCGGATCGAATTTTCATTATTACGCCGCAAGAGCATGCTCGGAAAAAGAACAGCTGTTGCTATGGAATTACGAGCTGGGAACGGAAATACAAAATGATGACCGGGACGGTCAAGCGGGATTTGCGCAGATCTTTGAGACGATCGGAGCACAGTCGAACGGTGATAAGCTGCTGCTGGTAGTCGATGAGTTTCAGAATATCGTTAAGTATTCCAAGGGCTTTATGGAAGCAGCCACCCAGTATGTAAAGACAGCACAGAAACCCTGCATGATCGTGTTGCTTTCGTCGTCCAACAGTTTTGTGGAGACGGATCTGGTGCCGAGGATCGGTGGTCTGGCTCTGGGAATCGGCGGATTTTTGAAAGTGCCCGAGATGGGCTTTATGGATTGCGTCAATTATTTCAAGGACTGCAATACCAGACAGTGCATGGAGATCTTCAGTGTGCTGGGCGGTATTCCGGCCTATTGGGAATGCTTTTATGCAAGCAAGGGATTAAAAGAAAATATCCAAAATGTGATCCTGAAAAACGGTGCCCCGCTTCGGGAAGAAGGCGAGCTCATCGTGGCAAGAGATCTGCGGGAACTGAATGTATACAGTGCCATCCTGCATTGTCTTGCGCAGGGATATAACAAACTGAATGATCTGCATATTCGTACCGGGTTTTCGCGTGCCAAGATCAGTGTGTATTTAAAGAACCTGATGGAACGCGAACTGGTGGAAAAAGTTTTCCCGTACGAAAATGCATCTACCATAAATGCAAAGAAGGGTGTGTATCGCATCACCCTGCGTTATCTGGAGTTTTATTACCGTTTTGTATTCGGCCGTATGAGCTGGCTGGAGCGGATGACTCCGGAGGAATATTTTGAACAGGTGATCGCAGGTTCCATGAAGACATTTCATCAGTCCAATTTCCGCAAAGTCTGCGGAGAGTATCTGGAGCTGATGAACCAGCGGAATATGTTGCCGATCCGTGCGACCCAGTCCGGAGAATGGCAGGGAAAGAACGGTACCATTGATCTGATCATGCAGGATGCGGACGAAAACAACATACTGTCCTTCTGCGATTGGGAACATGAAGAGATCGGGTTGGCAGATCTGGAAAAGGATCTGAAAGTCGTGGAAGATGCGAAACTTTCTCCGGATCATGTATATCTGTTTACGGCGGGACATTTTTCGGAAGAATTAAAAGCCGCTGCCCGCAATATGGATTATCTGGAACTGGTGGATATCGATACCCTGTGATCGTGCATCTGCCGAAATAAAAAGTGAGTTTATTACAGTACTATGGCTGAGACCAATACAACGACGCCGAATAAAAAGGCACTCTTTATCGCCGAAAAACCGTCGGTCGCCAGGGAGTTTGCCAAGGCATTAAAATATAATATGCGTAACTGTGACGGTTACATGGAATCCAACGAGGCTGTGATCACCTGGTGTGTGGGACATCTGGTAACGATGAGTTATCCGGAAGTCTACCGGGAGGAACTGAAACGCTGGAGTTTTCAGACGCTGCCGTTCATTCCGGAGGAATATCTGTACGAAGTGATCCCGGCATCGGCCAAGCAGTTTCAGATCGTCAGCGGACTGCTGAATCGTAAGGATATCGATACCATCTATGTCTGCACCGACTCTGGGCGCGAAGGAGAATACATCTATCGTCTGGTGGAAAAGCAGGCAAACGTGAGTGGCAAGATCCGCAAGCGTGTCTGGATCGATTCGCAGACGGAGGAAGAAATTCAGCGAGGCATCCGTGAAGCAAAAGATCTGTCGGCCTACGACGATCTGAGCAATGCCGCCTATCTGCGGGCACAGGAAGATTACCTCATGGGTATCAATTTTTCCCGTGTGCTCACATTAAAGTACGGATCCACATTGCAGAATTATTTAAAAGCCGAGAAGCGCACCGTGATCGCGGTGGGACGCGTTATGACATGCGTGCTCGGTATGGTTGTTCTGCGTGAGCGGGAGATCCGAAATTTTACCAAGACACCGTTTTATCGAGTGTCCGGTGATTTTGAGATCGGCGGACGACCGGTAAGCGGCGAATGGAAAGCGGTGGAAGGTTCAAAGTATTTTGAGTCTCCGCTGCTCTATAAAGAAAACGGCTTTAAGGAACGCAAGGATGCCGTGGCTCTGATCGAGTACCTGGGCGGTGCTGCCGAAGGGGAAAACTTCCGTACGGCCAAAGAAGGCGAACTGCTCAAGGCAGAGAAAAAGACAGAGAAGAAGAATGCACCGCTGTTGTATAACCTGGCGGAACTGCAGAATATCTGCTCCAAGTTTTTCAAGATCAGCCCGGACGAAACCTTAAAGATCGCGCAGGAATTGTATGAGAAAAAGCTGACCACCTATCCGCGTACCGATGCCCGTGTACTTTCCACGGCGGTAGCGAAGGTGATCCATCAGAATATCAAGGGCCTCTGCAGTTATGCGCCGTGTGCGCCTTTTGCACAGGAAGTGCTGCAGAACAATATGTTTAAAGGCCTGGAAAAGACAAGGTATGTGAATGACAAGCAGATCACCGATCACTATGCGATCATTCCGACCGGACAGGGATTCGGCAATCTCGGCAGCCTGTCCCATACCGCAGCAAAAGTATATGAACTGATCGTTCGCAGGTTTTTGGCGATCTTTTATCCGCCACAGGTATTTCAGAAGATGAGCCTGACCATCGGTATGGATACGGAAAAGTTCTTCACCGGCTTCAAAGTACAGCAGGACGAAGGCTGGCAGAAGGTGATGAAGTATTCCTTCTTTAAGGACAAGGCTGAAAAGAAAGCCGACGATAAGGCAGAGAATGCCGAGAAGGATGAGAAAGAAGAAAAAGAGGGCGAAGAACAGGAGCTGGCATGTGATCCGGATTTCCTGCAGAAGCTCGCGGCTTTGAAAAAGGGAACGAAACTTCCCTGCAGCATGCTGGCGATCAAGGAAGGCGAGACCAAACCGCCCACCCGATACAATTCCGGTAGTTTGATCCTGGCTATGGAAAATGCCGGACAGCTGATCGAAGACGAAGAAATGCGTGCGATGATCAAGGGCAGCGGTATCGGAACCTCTGCAACGAGAGCCGGTATCCTGGAAAAACTGGTGCGGAACCAGTATCTGGCACTGAACAAAAAGACACAGATCTTTACCCCGACGCTGATCGGTGAAATGATCTTTGATGTGGTACGTTATTCCATCGGATCTATGCTCAATCCCAAGCTGACCGCCAGCTGGGAGATGGGGCTTTCCGGTGTGGCCGACGGCAGCATCAGCAAGGAAGAATATACCATGAAGCTGAACCGCTTCGTGACCAAGCATACGGAAGATGTGAAGGAACGGAATTACAGCGGAGAATTGCGGCGCTGCTTTGATTATGCGTCAGCCTTCTACAAGACCGGAAAAGGAAAGGCGTCCTGATGCGGGAATGGGAGAACAAAATCCGGGCAGCACGAAATGCCGGAGCTTCAATTTCACAGCTGTTGTTAAAGCTGGAGAGCGACGGGCATATGGCATCCGTCGGCGGACAAAGGCCGGTGGTGACACTGCTGCCGGAAATGATTGCCTATGTGACTGCGCAGTTTACGTTGGAGGCTGCGGAAGAAGATCGCTTAGTGCGCGTGCTGGTCAATATCCTCCCGCCGGAAGAAGAACGGACGGTAAACGGGATCTGCACCGGGATAAGAAAGACCGCGCAGGACTTTCGAAACGATCCCGATGCCTTGCCGGGAACCTATGAAGTATTGCAGCGCTTCGATGAGATGGCGCAGGAATATGACGGCGCTTTTTACAGCAAAATGCATGTCGAGAATCCGGGAAGGCTTGCGGAGTATTATCAGCAGCTGCTGGATGCGGTGTATGGGATCGCTAAGGAAGTATGTGGCAAAGCCGGAGCGGATTGGGCGTTCTAAAAACTCTTGTATATTTTTAATAATTTGATATTATTATAATTAAGAGATTAACATAACATGACGATATAGTAGATAGAGGAGATTGTGGAAAAATGGGTAAGATCAATTGGCAGATGAAGGAACTGCCGGCAGAAAAGCGTGCTCTGATGAAGAAGATGATCAAGGAAGTATCCGAGCACGAGAATTCGCAGTTTGACGATATGGAAAAGTTTATGCAGCACGGAACCACAACCGTTCGCAAGCATTGCATCAATGTAGCACATGTGGCATTGTTTTTGACCACCAAATTCGGCATCGAAGTGGACGAAGAGGCAATGATCCGCGGATGCCTGTTACACGATTATTTCCTGTATGACTGGCACGATTTTCATATTGAGTATCTGATCCACGGCTGGACGCATCCGGGACTGTCCATGCGCAATGCCATCCGTGATTTTAATATCGGCGAGATCGAGCAGGATGTCATCAAACATCATATGTTCCCGATGACTCCGTTTTTGCCCAAGACCAAAGAAGGCTGGGCGATCATTTTTGCAGATAAGCTGTGTGCAGGCGGCGAAACGGTGGGGGACCGTGTCAATGCCAGAAGAGAAGCAAAGAAATATACAGGGCCGAGAGCTCTGAAAAATGTAAAGACAACAGGTGATACGCAACATTCAAAGGAGGAGGGAAAAAATGCCGATCGTATTCGCAGGCATGGATTGGGCATCACTCACATTGGCCATGGCGTTTTACGGCGTCATCGGGTGGCTGTTTGAGTCGACAATTTTTTCGCTGTGTGAACAGGGTAAATTTATGGATCGCGGAATGTTCATTTCTCCATGGTGCCCGATTTATTCTGTAGTAATGGTGGTTTGCACGGAACTGTTTATGGGGATTGAGCGCTGGTGGGTCGTGATCCTGCTGGCCGGGACGGTTACATCATTATTTGAACTGATCGCCAGCATTCTGATGGAGCTGGTGTTTGGAAAACGGTTTTGGGATTACAGTTATTATCCGTTGAATCTGGACGGACGCATCAGCGTGGTGGCCGGATGTTTCTTCGGTATTGCCATTTGGGCGGCAACCAGATTTTTGCAGCCGCTACTTGCAAGTCTGTTGTTTAAGATCCCGGATCATCCCAGAGTGATCGCAGCGATCGTTGCATGGGCGATCTTCTGGCTGGATATCGGATGGGTAGCGGTGTACCGCTTCAAACTCAGTAAGCCCCTGTGCAAGGCCTATGAAGAGATCATCGCCTTTAAGATGAGCATCTTTGATTGGGCTAATGTCAAGAAAGATATCTTCGCCGATCTGATGGTGGTGAAGGCAGCAAAGAAAACGCTGGCCGCCGGAAGCAAGATCAATCACGGACTGGTGAGTGCACAGGAATACACCAACGAATTTGTAAAAGATCGTGCCGAGCATGTGAAAGAACGAACCGAACAGGTCAAGGAACAGACAACGGAATTCGTAAAAGACCATATGCGCCGGAAATAAAATACAATACATACAACAATCAAAAAGGCACCCTTTACCGGGTGCCTGAATTATGCCTGAAGATCAATGTTCCATAAAATACTGACCGATGGCGTTAACGCGCTGCATTGCGTTTTCGTACTGGGTTTTCGCCTGGATGGCATAGCTTTCGACATAACCGTCTTCGCTATAAGCGTCGTGATACAGTGCAGCAGCATCGTTCATATAGGCTGCAGCTTCGTAAGCGAGAGTGCTGATCGCGGAATAATCTTCCGGAACCGTGAGTGCTGACATATCGCGAAAAGCGGCATTCATCTGGTCTAAGTCGGATAACAGTTCGGTACTTGCCGTAGGGCTGTTCGGATCGATGGAATCAATGGCCTGAGCGAGGGGGGCGATCGTATTGCTGAAGTTCGTCATGCTGTTACGGTAGGTTTCCAGCGCAGGATCGGGTTTGTTGTCGCCGCAGGCGCAAAGAAGCGCACAAAGTATAAGAAATACCGATAGTTTTGGAATATTTGATTTGACAAACCGCTGTAATTTACATATTATTTTCTTCATAACAATAAAATTATATAACACAGAACCTAAAATATTGCAAGTAAAGAGAGGTAGAGCGTAAGAATGACCGGTGCAGATGCAATGGTAAAATCTTTGGAGCAGGAGTCCGTCGGATATGTGTTTGGTTATCCCGGCGTGGCGATCTGCCCTTTTTATAATTCAATCCTGGATTCTAAAATTCAGACGATCCTGATCCGTACGGAACAGAATGCGGCACATTCCGCCAGTGGTCTGGCCAGACTGACCGGCAAACCGGGCGTTTGTGCGGTAACCTCCGGCCCGGGAGCTACCAACCTGATCACGGGTATTGCGACGGCCTTTGCGGATTCCATTCCTTTGGTGTGCATTACCGGACAGGTCAATTCCGAACTGATCGGATCCGATGTGTTCCAGGAAGCGGATATTACCGGTGCCGTGGAGTCTTTCGTAAAATATTCCTATCTGGTAAAAGATGCCAGAGAGATCCCCAGGATCTTTAAAGAGGCTTTTTATATTGCCAATTCCGGTCGTAAGGGCCCGGTGCTGATCGATGTGCCTATTGACATTCAGCAGCAGGAGATCGGCGAATTTGTTTATCCGGAAGAGGTACATCTGCGTACTTACAAGCCGACCGTAAAAGGAAACACGTTGCAGATCAAAAAGATCGTGGCAGAACTGAATAAAGCAAAGCGCCCGCTGATCTGTGCCGGAGGCGGTGTACGATTGAGCGATGCCAAGGACGAACTGCGTCAGCTGGTGGAAGAATATCGCATCCCGGTGGTTTCCACCATGATGGGCATCGGCGTAATGGCAACCGAACATCCGCTGTATTACGGTATGGTCGGAAACAACGGCTTCCCCTGGGCAAACCGTGCAATGAAAGAAGCGGATCTGATCATGATGATCGGCGCCCGTGTGGCAGATCGTGCGGTCAATCAGCCGGAACGCGTGATGAAGGATACCGTGCTGATCCACGTCGATGTGGATCCGGCGGAGATCGGCAAGAATGCCGGCGCGACCATCCCCATCGTAGGCGATGCAAAACATATTCTGGCGGAACTTTCGGAATACAAGATCGAGGGCGATTACAGCGAGTGGATCACGTCTCTGGAGCAGTACCGTGAGGAGATGCCGGTAGTACGTAAGCCGGTGGAAGGCTTTGTGGATCCGGCAGAACTGATCCGCAAGATGTCCTACAAGATGGAAGATAATGCGATCTATGTAGCGGATGTCGGCCAGAATCAGATCTGGTCCTGCAAATATCACGTGGTACGTAACGGGCGGTTTTTAACCACCGGTGGTATGGGAACCATGGGATATTCCATTCCGGCGGCAGTCGGCGCCAAGCTGGCTTGCCCGGATCGCCAGGTGGTTGCAGTCTGCGGTGACGGATCCTTCCAGATGTCCATGATGGAACTGGCGACCATGCGGCAGTACGATGTACCGGTCAAGATCGTGGTATTGAAGAACAACTATCTGGGTATGGTGCGTCAGTACCAGCACTTTACTTACGAAGATAACTACTCGGTGGTGGATCTTTCCGGCAGCCCGGATCTGGAACACATCGCGGCAGCTTACGGAATGAAATTTTTGCGCATCACGGATATGGAAAACATCGATGCCAAGATCGATGAACTGCTTTCCGGCAACACATCCTGTCTGTGCGAATGTATCATCGATCCGATGGATTTAGTATGAGGTGACAAACTATGAGAAGAATTTTTTCTGTTTTGGTAGAGAACCGTTCCGGTGTGCTGTGCAAGGTAGCCGGACTGTTCTCCCGAAGAAGTTTCAATATCGATTCCCTGGCGGTCGGCGAGACGGATGATCATGCCGTATCTCTGATGACGATCATGAGTTCCGGTACCGAACAGACGCTGGAGCAGATCGAAAAACAGCTGAACAAGAAGCTGGATGTCATCAAGGTCAAAACTTTTGAGGAGAGCAAGGCGATCACAAGAGAGCTGATGCTGATCAAGGTGAAATACAACAAGGGCACACGTCGCGAGATCATGGAAACATGCGAAGTGATGAAAGCGGAGATCGTGGATATGTCCGAGAACCAGATGATCCTGCAGATCTGCGATACTCCGGAAAAGATCAAACTGCTGATCAGTCTGTTATCACAGGTATCTATCGTGGAAGTTGCCCGTACCGGGACCCTTGCACTGCAGAAGTGCATGGAGGATTAAATGCCGAAAGCAGAGGGCAAAAACATACAGAAGTCAAAAAACGGAGCAGTGGAACTGCTCCGTATTGTTACTATTACGCTGATCTTATTTCATCATTACCAGCAGATCTACGGAATCTATCATATCGGCGGGATCAATTTTTACAACGGACGATTTCCCTTTCAGTATCTTGTAGAGATGCTTTTTTTACTGTCCGGATATCTGGCATGGCGCTATCACAAAAGAATATGCGAGGGTCTGTCGTTTGGGACCTACTTAAAGGAGCGTGTGTGGCGGCTCTTTCCGGGAATGGTGATCGCGGATCTGGCATGTTATGCCCTGATGTATTTCTATTATCGCAGTTTCGGCAGCTACTGGATGGATATCCCCATCAATAAGGGCAGACTTTTGATCACGCTGCTTGGAATGGGAAGCGGGTGGTTTGTGGAAGGAACGCGGATCAACAGCCCGACCTGGTATGTGAGTGTGCTGTTTTTATGTTTGATCCTGTTATTCATTTTGACAAAATTGGCGCAGAAACTTAAGAAACCCATGTGGATCTTTTCAGTGGCCATGATCGTACTCGGCCTGATCTGCTGGGGGCTGAATCTGTATACGGAGATCGGATTTGTGCCGTTTTGGGATATTTATTCTTGTCGGGGATATTATGCGTTCTTTATGGGGCTGTTGCTGGCGGAGTTGCAGGAAAAGAAAGCGATCCCGCAAAAAGGCATCTTGATCTGGCTGGGGATCGGTATCGGAACGCTGGTATGTTTTTTGCTGATCCCGGGACCTTATCGGAACTGGATCAATGTGCTCCTGGCAATGGTGATCTGTCCGCCGGTATTGCTGCTTCTGGTATCGGATAAAGCAGAAGCAATAACAAAGGGCCGGAAAGTGATCCCGTTTCTCGGAAAGATGAGTTACAGCGTGTTTCTCTGGCATGTGCCTTTTATCATCGCGATGTGGTTTTATCTGATGCGGGAGAATATTTTTTTGGATCTGAAGAATCCGGTGGTCATGATCCTCTATGCGATCGCGGCCTGGGCAGTCGGGATCCTGTGTTATTTCGTATTGGAACTGCCGTTTCGGATGGTACTGCAGGAACTCGGACGGATCTTTGGCGCAAAGAAAAACGATAATTGACAATTATCGGGAATATTGCTAATATTTAGGGTATGTTTTTGTTTCCTATAACGAGGAGGTTTTTTCGTGAACAGAAAAGTATTTCAGCTTTTAGTAGAAAATTCTTCAGGTGTACTCAGCCGTATTTCCGGGCTGTTTTCCAGACGTGGTTATAATATTGAGAGCATTACCGCAGGTGTAACGGCGAATCCGCGTTATTCCCGTATCACGATCATTGCATCCGGCGATGACGATATCCTGGAGCAGATCGAGCGTCAGGTAGAAAAACTGGTGGATGTACGCAGCATCAAGGTACTTGAGCCGAAGGATTCCGTTTATCGTGAACTGTGCCTGATCAAGGTAGAGGTAACGGATCAGACCAGAGAAGGACTGATCTCCATCTCCAATATTTTCCGTGCAAACATCATCGATGTGAGCGAGAACAGTATGATCGTAGAGCTGACCGGTAACCAGTCCAAGATCGAAGCATTCCTGGGACTGCTGTCCGGATACACCATTATGGAACTGGCTCGTACCGGTATCACCGGACTTTCCCGCGGCAGTTCCGATGTGGTTTGGCTGGAAGATTAATTAAGTGTCATTTCGGGGGCAAAACCCTGTTTATTAAAATTTTAGGAGGAATAAAAAAATGGCAAAGATTTATTATCAGGAAGACTGCAACTTAGCACTGTTGGACGGCAAGACCGTTGCAATCATCGGCTATGGCAGCCAGGGACATGCACACGCACTGAACCTGAAGGAGTCCGGTGTTAATGTAATCATCGGTCTGTACGAAGGTTCCAAGTCCTGGAAGCGTGCAGAGGAGCAGGGCTTCACAGTATATACCGCTGCAGAAGCTGCAAAGAAGGCAGATATCATCATGATCCTGATCAACGATGAGAAGCAGCAGGCACTTTACAAGAAAGACATCGAGCCGAACCTGGAGCCGGGCAACATGCTGATGTTCGCTCACGGTTTCAACGTACACTTCGGTCTGATCAAGGCTCCGAAGGGCGTAGATGTTACCATGATCGCTCCGAAGGCTCCGGGCCACACCGTACGCAGCGAGTATCAGGCAGGCAAGGGTACTCCGTGTCTGGTAGCTGTAGAGCAGGATGAGACCGGTAAGGCTCTGGAGAAGGCTCTGGCATACGGCGCAGGTATCGGCGGCGCAAGAGCAGGTATCCTGGAGACTACTTTCCGTACCGAGACCGAGACCGACCTGTTCGGCGAGCAGGCTGTACTGTGCGGTGGTGTTTGCGCATTGATGCAGGCTGGTTTTGAGACTCTGGTTGAAGCAGGTTATGACCCGAGAAACGCATACTTCGAGTGCATCCACGAGATGAAGCTGATCGTAGACCTGATCTATCAGTCCGGTTTTGCAGGCATGAGATATTCCATCTCCAACACTGCAGAGTACGGCGATTACATCACCGGCCCGAAGATCATTACCGAAGATACCAAGAAGGCTATGAAGAAAGTTCTGGCAGACATCCAGGACGGTACTTTTGCAAAGGACTTCCTTCTGGATATGTCCTCCGCAAGCGGCCAGGTACACTTCAATGCTCTGCGTAAGAAAGCAGCTGAGCATCCGGCAGAGGTAGTTGGTAAGGAGATCCGCAGCCTTTACAGCTGGTCTGATGAAGACAAACTGATCAACAACTAATTCATTTCTGCAGATTAATGTGATTCATAGCAGGCGGCGTAACGGGTAGATCGAACGCCGCCTGTTTTGTCAATCAAGCCAAACGGATCAATACATCATGGACGCAAAGAAGAATAACAAACGAGAGTCATTTTCCAAAGAGATCGATCATGTGGTGGTGCTCAGTTTCGGCATAGCCTTTTTCGTGATCTATACCGCCAGTGCGATCCTCTTATATATCACGGAAGAAAATACGGCGCGCTATTACGGAAAAGCGATCGGGATGTTTTTGGCTTTTCTGGCGCTCTATATCATTGCATCAGTACTGGTGACCAGAAAGATTCGTCTCCTGTTCGGACCGTTGGATGATGTGGCGTATGCGCTGATGAGCGAAAAGCGTCTGGCAGACAGCCCGGGAACGGATATCAAGAGCCTGGCGGATTCCCTGCAGGCACAGTCCGAGCAGGTGGATGCCCTGTCCAAGGAACTGGAGAGTACCCAGAACAATCTGGACGATGCGAATCTGGAATCCAGACAGAACCGCTCCCAGCAAATGGAAATGTCGCAGCAATTGATCGAGAATCTGGAAGAGATGCAGGAGCATCAGGAGCAGATGCAACTGAACGGATACAAGATGGCGAGTCTGCTCAAGATGACACAGCCTCTGGAAGATGAGATCAAAGAGATCCGCGAAAGCCTGTATGACCAGATGCAGCAGATCGACGACAACATCCAGAACAGCGTTCGTCAGCATGAAGACACGGCGACGGATTTTACGGAGCTGGGCGGAACCTTTGAACTGCTGGGAAACATGCAGAGCGATGCCGAGGAATTACTGGATAACATCTATAACGAGATGACATCGCTGCAGTCCTTATCCGGTCAGGTGAACCTGTATGCGATGAACACTGCTCTCGATATCTCCAGAGCCGGCAGCATTACCATGTCTGCCATCAGTGCGTTGGATGAGATCAAGGAACTGACGGGAACTATCGGCAGCAAAACGGACGATGTACTGTTGCTGTTGATCCGTACGAGAAATGCCCTGAAACTGGCCATGGACCAGTCCGGAGAATGCAAGGACAAAGGCGAAGAATGCAGCAAGGCTTTTGAGAACAGCCGCATTGCATTGGGCGAGCAGAAAGAGGCTATCCAGCAGATGCTTTCCACAACGGATACCCTGACGGAAGATGTTACCAAACTGGCCGGGGCACTGAATGAGGTGAGCCTTTTGGTGGAACAGCAGAACAGCGATCAGTCCAAGGCGAAAGAGGGGATGGACGTTCTGCAGACGGATCTGGAACAATGGACCCGCAATACTGGATCCGAAGAATCTTGAAAATAGATATTCTGTATCACAGATGCGGTTGTTTTTTTGAACTGTTTATGATAGCATAATCATTGTTTTGATTTTGGCAAAACAGATTTTAGAAATCCGCAAAAACCTGTTGCTACGGGTTGTATATAGGATTGGCTAAGTACAAGAAAATTAAGAAGGAAGGGGAATAAACGATGGGAATGACAATGACACAAAAGATCCTTGCGCGTGCGGCCGGATTAGATCATGTCGTAGCCGGACAGTTGATCATGGCGAAGCTCGATCTGGTTTTGGGAAACGATATCACCAGCCCGGTTGCGATCAAGGAAATGGACAAGATGAAGACGGAGGGCGTATTTAACAAAGACAAGATCGCGCTGGTTCCGGATCATTTTGTACCGAATAAGGATATCAAGTCCGCAGAGCATTGCCGCTGCGTTCGTAACTTTGCAAAGAAAAATGAGATCACCAATTATTTTGAGGTTGGTGAAATGGGGATCGAGCATGCACTGCTTCCGGAAAAAGGTCTGACCGTTCCCGGCGATGTGATCATCGGTGCAGACTCCCATACCTGTACCTACGGTGCGGTAGGCGCATTTTCTACCGGTGTAGGTTCTACCGATATGGCTGCCGGTATGGCAACCGGAGAAGCTTGGTTTAAAGTGCCGTCCGCGATCAAGTTCAACCTGACCGGAAAGCCGGCCAAGTGGATCAGCGGTAAGGACATCATCCTGCACATCATCGGTATGATCGGTGTAGACGGTGCTCTGTATCGCTCCATGGAATTTGTGGGTGACGGTATTCAGTATCTGTCCATGGACGATCGTTTCACCATCTCCAATATGGCGATCGAAGCCGGCGGCAAGAACGGTATCTTCCCGGTAGATGACAAGACCATTGCTTACCTGAAAGAACACACCAAGCGTGAGTATACCGTATTTGAGGCAGATGCCGATGCGGAATACGATGAAGAGTATACCATCGAGTTGGACAAGTTACAGCCGACCGTTTCTTATCCGCACCTGCCGGAGAACACCCATGTGGTATCCGAAGCAGCAGATATCAAGGTGGATCAGGTCGTGATCGGTTCCTGTACCAACGGCCGTATTGAAGATATGCGCATCGCAGCAGAGATCCTCGAAGGCAGACATATCGCAAAGGGTATGCGCTGCATCATCATTCCGGCAACCCAGTCCATCTATCTGGAGTGTATGGAGAAGGGGTATCTGAAGACCTTTATCCAGGCCGGCTGCGTTGTATCCACACCGACCTGCGGTCCGTGCCTCGGCGGTTATATGGGTATCCTGGGCGACGGCGAGAAGTGCCTGTCCACGACCAACCGTAACTTTGTAGGCCGTATGGGTCACATCAATTCCGAGATTTATCTGGCATCCCCGGCAGTCGCTGCAGCAACCGCGATCAAGGGTAACATCGTATCTCCGGATGCGCTTTAAGAAGGAGGACTAATCGAATGAAAGCACAAGGCAGTGTATTCAAATATGGCGATAATGTCGACACCGATGTCATCATTCCTGCAAGATACTTAAACTCTTCCGATCCGAAGGAACTGGCACAGCATTGCATGGAAGATATCGACAAGGATTTCGTCAATAACGTAAAGCAGGGCGACATCATCGTAGCGGACAAGAACTTCGGCTGCGGATCTTCCCGTGAGCACGCACCGATCGCGATCAAAGCAGCCGGTGTCAGCTGTGTTATTGCAGAGACCTTTGCACGTATTTTCTACCGCAACTCCATCAACATCGGTCTGCCGATCCTGGAGTGCCCGGAAGCAGCCAAGGCAATCAAGGCCGGCGATGAAGTGGAAGTAGACTTTGACAACGGTGTGATCACCGACAAGACCACGGGTGCTTCCTTCCAGGCGCAGCCGTTCCCGCCGTTCATGCAGGAGATCATCAAGGCAGAAGGCCTGATCAACTACATCAACCAGAAGAAGGCGTGAGTCAGAATCATTTACAGATCAAAAGAGCGGATGTTGTGCTGGCAGTCCTTGTACTGCTGGCGGCAGCTGCTCTTTTTTTGTGCGGCCGACTGCGAGGTTACGGAACATCCGCGGACTATGTTATCGTACGCGTGGACGATGCCGAATACGGTCGCTATCCATTATCACAGGCTACCGTGGTCAAGATCGAGACGCCCTACGGCACCAACGAACTGACCATCCAAAACGGCACGGCGTATGTCACAGATGCGAACTGCTCCGGAGGTGACTGCATGCACATGTCCCCGGTCACTGCACAGGGTGGCACGATCATCTGCCTGCCGCACCATGTAACGATCACTTCGGCATCCGGCAATAGCGGAATGGATGTATTGGCGCAATAATATCGCTTATTCGGAGACGCGGCTTGGTGATAATCCCTTTGCCTTCCGTCTGCTTGTTTGGCGATTCCTTGCGATGCAGAGGAATCATGATCTTTCGATGATTATAAAACTATGGAACTTAAGAATAATCATACAATTGCAGAATTGGGTTTGCTTCTTGCGGTAGCCGTAATCCTGGGCTATGTGGAAACTGTTATCCCTGTGTCCATCGGGATTCCCGGTGTGAAACTGGGATTGGCGAATTGCGCGGTTCTGTTTGTGATGGTTCGATACGGGGCGAAAGAAGCCGCGCTGGTCAGCATCCTGCGAACCGTGATCATCGCAGCTTTGTTCACGAATCTGTCGATGTTATTATACAGCCTGGCCGGAGCAATTTGCAGCATTGTTGTAATGACGATTGTTTGTAAAGGGCCGTTTTCGCTATATGGCGTAAGCATAGCCGGTGGTGTCGCTCACAACATCGCACAGTTATTCGTAGCCTTTGCCGTATTGGGGGCCTCTCATGCAGGGGTGTGGTGGGTGACAAATTATCTGCCCATTCTGCTGGTGTGCGGATTGTCGGCAGGATGCATCAATGCACTGATCGCCGGAAATGTGTTGAAGAAAGTTCCTTCCCGGAAGGTTACGGTATAGAGTTGGCATCATACCGGCAATAAAAGTCCGGTACATGGGGCATAATAACAGGTAAAGTACCGGGCAAAACGAACGAAACTTTTGTCCTGATAACGGACTTGAACGATAAAAAGATATATGCTATTATGTAAACGTTGTCGGATAGAATGAATGTTCGATAATGTTTCTTTTGATTTTATAGGGAGGAACGCCGGCGAATATTACCGGCCGGAACATCCCGATGCAACACGCTAGTACAGAATTGGAGCGGTAACACTATGTACGCATATTTCAAGGGACAACTGGTAGCCAAAAAGACCGACCGTATCGTGATCGAGACCGGCGGGATCGGCTACAATGTATTTTATCCGGTAGGACGGATCGCGATGCTTCCTCCGGCCGGCAGTGAAGTGCAGGTATATACTTATACCAGCGTCAGAGAAGATGCATTGCAATTATACGGTTTTGCATCGGAAGACGAACTGGAACTTTATAAGCAGTTGCTGGCGGTAAGCGGCATCGGCCCCAAAGTAGCATTGTCGTTGTTGTCGACCTTAACACCCGGCGAGATCCGTGTGGCGATCATTTCCGGGGATGTAAAGACATTATGCAAGGCGCCGGGCTTCGGTAAGAAAAATGCCGAGCGACTGATCGTAGATCTGAAGAGCAAGATCAGTACCGAGGATGCGATCGGATTTGTACCGCAGGCTCAGGAAGATGCCGGTATGGAAGACGGCGTTATGGCCGAGACCGTACAGGCGTTGACGGCACTGGGCTATCCGGTGAAAGACGCAAGGGTGGCGGTGATGAAGGCATCCAAGGAAGGCGTTACCGATACCGAAAGTATGCTGAAGGTTGCTTTAAGATATATGATGTAAGGGGATGGAGTGATACATGCCAAAAAGAATGATCGAAACCAGCTATACCGAAGAGGATGTGCAGATTGAAACAACGCTGCGGCCGCAGTTTTTGAAAGATTATGTGGGGCAGGAAAAGATCAAGGCGAATCTGCAGGTCTATATAGATGCGGCGAAAGCACGAGGGGATTCGTTGGACCATGCATTGTTTTACGGACCGCCGGGACTGGGCAAGACCACACTGGCGGGCATCATCGCAAACGAGATGGGCGTGCATTGCAAGATCACCAGCGGACCGGCGATTGAAAAGCCGGGAGATCTGGCGGCTATCGTAAGCGGCTTGCAGGAAGGCGATGTGCTGTTCATTGACGAGATCCACAGACTGCCCAGACAGGTGGAAGAAGTATTGTATCCGGCGATGGAGGATTTTGCTATTGATATCCTGATCGGAAAAGGCAGCGGGGCGAAGTCCATTCGTCTGGATCTGCCCAGGTTCACCCTGATCGGCGCAACCACCAGAGCAGGCCTTTTGACCGCGCCCCTGCGGGATCGTTTCGGCGTGATCCAGAGATTGGAGTTTTATACCACCGAGGAATTGACCAGGATCATCACGGCATCGGCAAAGAAATTGTCCGTGCAGATCGAACCGGAAGGCGCCAAAGAGCTGGCACGCCGCAGTCGCGGTACGCCAAGACTGGCCAACCGTATGCTCAAACGCGTGCGTGATTTTGCGCAGATCCGATTTGACGGCGTGATCACCAAAGAAGCAGCGGACTATGCGTTGGATCTGATGGAAGTGGATAAGTACGGTCTGGATGCATCGGACCGACGGATCCTGCTCACCATCATCGAACAGTTTAACGGCGGCCCGGTGGGGCTGGAACACTTAGCGGCATCGCTGGGAGAAGATACCGGCACCATCGAAGATGTGTATGAGCCGTATCTGTTGCAAAACAACTTTCTGCAGCGCACGCCGAAGGGCCGTGTAGCCACCGAGGCAGCATACCTGCATTTTGGGATTGCCAAAGAGTAAATTTAGCGATTTTCTTGATTTTCCTACTTGCATTCTGTTTGTTTTATCGTTATAATGATTTAAGTTGGTTTACATAAACATTATTCATGTAACCCACAATCATTTCTATCAGAAGCTGCAAGGGCGTTTGCAAACGAGTCCGGGGCGTTCGTCGGAGGGGAGAACATGGCAGAGAAAAAAGTTATTAAGGTGCTCATTGGCGGCAAAGTTATGACGATGAGCGGCTACGAGAGCGAAGAGTACATGCAGCGCGTAGCGTCTTACATCAATTCCAAGATCGAGGAATACGAGAAGACAGATACCTTCCGAAAATCGTCCAGCGATATCAAGCATCGTATGCTGGAACTGAACTTTGCAGATAATTATTTTAAAGAGAAAATGCATGTGGAAGAACTGGAACAGAATCTGAAAGAGAAACTGGATCAGTTGGATAATTCCAAGCATGAATGCGCCATCCGCGGCGTGATGATCGACGATCTGAAAAAAGACATTGAAAATTTGAAAAAAGAACAGCATGAGAATGAGAAGACGATTTTGAAACTTCAGATGGAACTGAAGGACAGAGACCGGCAGTTGGAAGAGTTCAAGAAAACTACGGATTCCAAAGAAAAGAAATCGGATGCCAAAGATGCGGAGGATAAGGATGCAAAAGAATCCGGAAGCATCAGCGAGATCAGGGATTTTAAACAAAACCGTAATGAAAAAAACAGACGATAATATAGAGCAAAAAATTACAAGGCAGCCTGATCCAACGGCTGCCTTATCCATAACAAAAAAGAAACCGGAATTGCTGGCGCCTGCGGGAGAACTGGCGGGTGTGATCGGCGCGATCAATGCCGGTGCCGATGCGGTATACCTCGGAGCCGAGGCTTTTTCCGCACGTGCGTATGCCAAGAATCTGAATGCCGCGGAATTATCCGAGGCGTTGTCTTATGCCCATGCCTTTGGTCGCAAGGTCTATCTGGCATGCAATATTCTTTTGCGAGATAACGAAATGGCACAGGTGGCGGATATTCTGGATCCCCTGTACGAGCAGGGACTGGACGGTATCATTGTGCAGGATCTGGGATTGCTCGCGTTTTTACATGAGCGTTATCCTTCGCTGCCGCTTCATGCCAGCACGCAGATGTCCGTTTTGTCGGCGGACGGTGCCATATGGCTGGAACGATTGCATGTCAGCCGCGTGGTTCCGGGGCGGGAATTATCCTATGAGGAATTAAAAGCATTCAAAGCACGCGGTATCGAGGTGGAATGTTTCATCCACGGTGCTATGTGTTATTCGTATTCCGGGCGGTGTCTGCTCAGTTCCTTTGCGGGAGGCCGTAGCGGCAATCGCGGACGCTGTGCGGGGCCGTGCAGACAGCAATATCGTATGGATGGCGGAAAGCCGCAGTATGCGCTGAGCCTGAAGGATATGTGGAGCCTGCATGAGATCGGCGCGCTGATCGATGCGGGGATCGATTCGTTCAAGATCGAAGGCCGTATGAAGGCGCCGGAATATACCGCCGGTGTGACTGCCGTATATCGAAAATACATTGATCTGTATTTGCAAAACGGCAGCTATCAGGTATCTCCGAAAGACGAGAAAAAACTGGAAGACCTGTACCTGCGCAGCGGAAAACAGGAAGGCTATTTACGGCAGCATAACGGAAAGAATATGGTTTCGCTTTCCAATCCGGCTTACGGAAAAGTCTCGGAAGAGGAAAAGCAAAAGGTCTTTCAAAAATATCTTGCAGAGAAGCAGACGGTTCCTGTTAAGATGCAGGCACGCGTCTATGCAGGCGAACCGGTGCAGATTAAAGTGAGCGCAAATGATGGCGTTGTTACCGTAAAAGGCGCACCTGCAGAGGCGGCACAGAACAAAGCCATGACGGAAGAGCAGTTTGCGGCAAAATTGTCCAAGACCGGCGGTACGATCTTCTCTTTGACGGAATGCAATGTCGATACCGATCAGAATGCTTTCGTTCCCGTGGGACAGCTCAATGAACTGCGCCGCAATGCACTGGCACAATTGCAGGAAAAACTATACCCGAAACGCACGGATCTGCAGACCGCACAGACACCGGAGTCTTTGTGGCAAAATAACATAAGTACGGATACGCAGATCACTCCGGTATTGCGTGTTGGTTTGAAAAATACGGATACATTAAACGAACTGCTGCAGATGAATGCCGTCGAAGGCGTGATCCTGGACCTGGATGTTTTTGCGGAATCGGACAGCAAAGTGTTGACCGATCAGGTTCACCGATTCGGAAAACAGTTGTATCTCCGGCTGCCGGAGATACTGCGGCAAAAAGACAGTGATCGCATCAAAACGCGATTGAAAACAGCGGCAAACTACGCAATTGACGGTGTGTATGTCAACGGCATCGATGCGCTTGGTGCTGCGGAAGGCTTGTTTACAAAAGAAAAATTGCACGGAGATACCGGGCTGTATGTATTTAACCGTAATACGCAACAGATCTTAAGTGACTATGCGGAGCATTTTACGATCAGTTCCGAATGGTCGGGAAAAGAATATCGTAATATTACGGATCCGGAGAAGGCAGAATGCGTGATCTACGGATATCAGCCGGTAATGTACAGTGCCAACTGCGTTTTAAATACGTTAAAAGGATGTGACCGGAAGGCAGGCGTATATACGATCCGGGACGAAAAAGGACATTCGTTTCCGATCCTGCCCAATCACCGGTATTGCTATAATGTAATGTATAATTGCCTTCCGTTATCATTACATGCGGAATTGCCTGCATTGCGTTCACGCGGACAGGCAGCGGTATACCGCCTGGAGTTTACCGTGGAAGAAAAAAAGGAGGTGTTGCGCGTAGCAGGTGCCTTTGCGGATCTGTGGGAAAACGGTAGTGCGAATCTGCCGTTTGCAAACGGACAGACCACCAGAGGGCATTGGGCAAGAGGCGCAGAATAATTATAGTATGAGTTCTTTGATACTGGATATCTCGAAATATGTGATCGTTGTGATGATGGCGTTCTATGTGTCATCGTCTTTTGTGGCATTAAAACGTCGGGATGATGATTTCCGGCGGGGTATTTATGTGTGGCTGGAATTACTGACCCTGGGCTTTTATGTATTGGGCCTCGGCAACATCTTTTTAAATCACGCCAAGACGGGAAATACCGATCTGTTGCGGCCGGTGGCCCTGCTTGGCTTTATCGAATTTTTGGTACTTTTATTTTTCCCGATGATCTTTCGGGCCATCTATCGTGACGTGCACCGCCTGCTGCTTTGTCAGATGCAGATGCTGATGGCGATCGGTTTTGTGATCCTCGCACGATTAAATCCCAATCATGGAAAACGCCAGTTGATCATTATCGGATCCTCACTGGTTCTCTTTATGATCGTTCCCATGCTCATACAGAAATGGACCTTTTTAAAGCGGATCCCATGGGTTTACGGCGGTGTGGGTATCGGTGGTCTGATGCTGGTGCTCATTCGCGGACGGATGGTTAACGGCTCCAGGCTCAATTACAATTTCTGGGGATTGATCTTTCAGCCCTCCGAAGTGATCAAAGTAGTATTTGCGTTCTTTATCGCAGGTCTGCTTGCAGAGAATGTAAAGCATAAGCGCGTCTTTCTGTCCGCGGGACTTGCGGCGATCCATGTGCTGGCACTGGTGGCGTCCAGAGACCTGGGGTCGGCGCTGATCTATTTTGTGATGTATGTCGCCGTGGTCTATGTAGCATCCGGCAAACATCATTATCTGATCGCCGGGATGATCGGTGGGGCAGGCGCAGCGGTGGTTTCGTATTTCCTGTTTTCTCATGTGCAGACCCGTGTGAAGATCTGGATCGATCCCTGGGCGGATATTGATAACAAAGGCTATCAGCTGACGCAGTCGTTATTCGGTCTGGCCACCGGCAGCTGGTTTGGTATGGGGTTGGGGCACGGCTCGCCGAAGACGATCCCTTATGTGGAAGAAGATTTTGTTTTCTCGGCAGTCGGTGAAGAGATGGGCGTGTTTTTTGCCATCCTGTTGATCCTGCTGTGTTTGTCCATCGTACTGGCGGCGCTGATGATGGCCGGCCGTGTACGGGATCCGTTTTATCGTCTGGTAGCCGTGGGCCTGGGTATCTGCTATGGTGTGCAGGTGATTCTGACCATCGGCGGAGGAACCGGATTTATTCCGCTGACCGGTGTGACCTTACCTCTGATCTCTAACGGCGGAACCTCCGCTTTGGTGACCATCGTACTGTTTGGTGTTTTGCAGGGCATCTATATGATCCGTATGGAAGAGTATGACGAGGACGAAGATGCCAGGGAAGACAAAGAGGCGGAATGGAAGGAGTTTCTGGACAGTGAAGAAGCGTCCTATCTGAGCGATGAGGAACTGGCGGAACGGGAAGAGGAATTCTTTGCCGAAGAAGAGGACGATGACGAAGAAAAAGCGGATCTCTTATACCGTCAGAAGCGATGCATTGCCATAAACGGCGGTGTGTATGCACTGGTCTATGTGCTGATGTTTTTGAATATCGTTCGTTTCATGCTGACGCAGGCCGGTGATGTGATGACCAATTCCTATAACGGAAAACGTATTGCCATATTGGAACAGGACAATACCCGCGGCACCATCTATGCGGCTGACGGTACCGTGCTGGCGGAAACTATTACAAAAGACGGAACCGAGGTACGAAACTATCCGTTTAAAAATACCTTTGCCCAGGTGGTCGGTTATGCGGCGGAAGGCGGTGACGGTATCGAACGCAGAATGCAGCGATATCTGATCACTTCCGACATTACGCTGACGGAAAAATTAAGCAACGATATGCAGGAGCAAAAGGATCCGGGAAATGATGTGCATACGACACTCCTCCCCGAATTGCAGGAAGCGGCTTACGAGGCGCTGGGAAACAACCGTGGCGCGGTCGTGGTAACGGACGTCAAGACCGGGCAGATCCTGGCAATGGTTTCCAAACCGTCTTACGATCCGAATAACATTGAAGAGATCTGGGATACGGTGATCGGTGACGAAGAAAGCGGCGTATTATTAAACCGTGCTTCCCAGGGTATCTATCCGCCGGGTTCCACGTTCAAGATCTTTACGGCACTGGAATACATTCGCGAGAATCCGGAGGACTATAAGGATTATCATTTTGACTGCGTCGGTTCCTTTACCAAAGACGATGCGTCCATTCAGTGTTTTCACGGATCGGTACACGGAGAAGAGGATCTGCATGATTCCTTTGCAAACTCCTGCAACTCTTCGTTTGCCAATATCAGTGTAACTCTGGACAAACAGCGCTTTGCAGACATGCTCAAAGAGATGCATTTTAACGAAACGCTGTTGTTTGATCTGGATAACAATCCGAGTCTGATCCGTATGGGCAAAGATCTGAACACCAATGAGATGATGCAGATCTGTATCGGTCAGGACAAGACCCAGGTGAGCCCGTTACAGATCAATCTGGTGACGGCGGCCATCGCAAACGGCGGTGTCATGATGCAACCCTATGTGATCGAGCGGGTGGTGACGGCGGACGGACGGATCCTGAAACGCTACGAGCCGAAAGAATACGGAACGGTAATGAGTGCGGACGAGGCAGAGATCCTGACGGACCTGATGATCGGTGTATGTCAGACCGGTACCGGTAAACGATTAAACGATCTGCCTTTTCAGGTAGCCGGTAAGACCGGTTCGGCCGAGTTCTCCTCGATCAAAGCGCAGTCCCACGCATGGTTTACGGGATTTGCACCGGCGGAGGATCCGCAGATCGCGGTTACGGTGATCATGGAGAATGCGGGCAGCGGTGGTGAAAAAGCAGCACCGGTGGCCGGAAAAGTAATGCAGGAATATTTATCGAAATAAAACATTAGCCACACAAAGGGGGATGTGCAATGGGTTTGATGGAAAACGAAAACGGGCAGGCGGCATCGAAAAAAACGGACTGGCTGTTTTATGTGTTGGTCGGGATCGGCTTTATCGGTGGCGCAGCAATGGTTTATTATGTCAGCAATGCCGGTTACAATTTCCGGCCTGCAGTTATGACCGGGGAAGAAGGGCTTAACCAGATGTACCGTTTTCTGGGGATCCTGTTATCGGTGCAATTACTGCTTTTGATCGGATTGCCTGCATTTCTGGTCTTGTTGGGAACGATCTATCTTCGGGTCAATAATCAGGAGATCAAACCTTTTCCGATCCTGGTACTTGCAGGAATCGGTCTGGCACTTAGTTTAACGGCCGTGCCCCTTCGCCTGACCGGCGTTGAAATTCAGGCGGGAAAAATTATTGTATCTACCGAATCCAAAACAAATCAGATACTTCTTTTACGGGATGCCGTTAAAAGAGATCTGGATGAGCAACCCATCACGGTGATCGAAGACCGGATCGTCCTGGCGGAAAGCAGGACTTTTACCGAGAGAGGTAGCACAAGAGGCCACACAGGTACTGCCAGGATTACGGAATATTACCTGGAAGATGAGAAAGGAATACCCATCTGTCAGATTTCCGCGGAAGAATATGAAGCATTGAAACCCTGCCTCTGTGAACTTTCCGGACATACGATACGGTGTTATCCCAATTCCGGTATGCTGTATGATATTGACGGCGGCGCAGAACTGGCGACCGAGGAAGAACTGGTGGAATCCATCTATACGATCCGCTATGATGATGACGGATACATCCGCTGGGACGGGCCGGCGAACGGTGTCGAGCTGGAGAATCTGAGTATGCGTTATTACATCGACGGCGAATTGCGACTGGATCGTTCGATGAAGGATCAGACCATGGACAATCCGCTGGTTTTGGACGGCCATGACAATGAGATCTATATGAACGCGATCTATCATGGGGAATATACCCGGGTCAGCAACATTCTGAAGGTCACCGCTCAGAAGGGAGAGAATACTTCGCCGGCGTTGACCACACAGGAAACGGTGAAAGATGAGATCCCGTCACAGGATACTCCCGGAATGCCGGTCGTCACCGTACCCATACCGGAAATCGAAGCCGAGAGATACATAGGTACCGATTATCTGGTAAATTCCTGGGGACTGTTGATCGTTGATGATAACCCTTATTACGAAGAAGTGATGAAGGGAATCGATGCCGTGGCAGGGATGCCGGGGATCACCCTCGGAAGTGAGTTTAAAACCTGGTATCCGGTGGATGGTTTGCGCCACGGAACGAAGGATATCGTGTTCCTCATTTATATGAATACGGATATGCAGTTATATCAGGTTCCGCCGCAGTCCGAAGCCGATATGTATTATCGTGTCAAAGGCGTGATCGAGGGACGGGATATCGATATCATCGTTCCTTACGAAACCGAACTGCATGATCTGCTGGAAGCCGAAAGACTGGCCAAACAGGCACAGATCCGCAGACAGAGCAAGAACAATAATGAACTGGATGCCTATGTTTACTATGTGAATTCCGCCAATATGGTCACCTTTTCGTGCGACGGCTGCGGAAGATTTGTGTTGCAGACGAATTCGGATACCAGCGAATTGTACAATATGGCGGGAAGGGATCAGACGGTACATATCTACGATATTCGTCCGACTACAAAGGAGGAATACGAAGGTGATCCGACCCATCCTGATATTGTCGGCAAAGTAGAGATTTCGAAATAATGCTTGCAATGCATTCGATTTTATGTTAATATGCGAATGTTTGGTATGAATTGCTAAAGAAACACATTTTTGTGGAGGTTTTTCATGTTACGGACAGCTTTAACAATAATTTTTATCATAGTATGTGTAGCACTCTGTGTGATCATTTTAGCACAGAAGGGGCGTGATCAGGGCATCGGCGGTCTGACCGGTTCTTCTTCCTCGGGAGATACCTATTGGAGCAAGAACAAAGGTCGTTCGCGTGAAGGCATGATGATTTTGCTGACCCGTGTATTTGCGGTGATAGCGATCGTGCTTGCGGCAGTCCTGAATGTTTCCAGATTTTGAGAACGAGCCCCGCTGACAACAGCGGGGTTTTTCATATTACGATCATTGCAATGCATAACATCAGAGAAAGAAGAGAAATGGGAAAGAAAGAAAAGACGAAAAAGACAAAAAAGAACATCGAAACAGTCAGCGTAAAAAAGGCAGCGAAAAAAGAAACGAAAAAGGTAACCGGGAAAGAAACGAAGAAAGAAACCCAAAAGTACGGCGTGGTGATGCTCGAAGACCTGGAACTGCCGAAAAAATCCGCGCTGAAAAAGGCAAAGAAAAAGACCGAACGAAAAGTGCATCGTTCTTCCAACGAGATCTATACCGGCAAACTGGTCACGAATCGCAAAGGATTCGGCTTTGTTGAGGTAGAGGGGCTGGAACAGGATATTTTTATCTCGCACAATATGTTAAACGGCGCGTTTCATAAAGATACCGTCAATGTGGAAGTACTGCGCGGTAACGGTCGCAAACCGGAAGGCCGGGTTGTAAAGATCCTCGAGCGCGGCATCAAAGAAGTGATCGGAACCTACCGCGAACAGCGGGGATTCGGTTTTGTGGTGCCGGACAATCAGAAAATTGCGGATGACATACATATTCCGAAAAAGGAAAGCCATGGGGCAACCGACGGCCAGAAAGTCGTTGCGACCATCACCCATTACGGAGACAACGCACATCGTCCCTCCGGCGAGATCATCGAAGTGATCGGCAATACCGGAGATCCGGGCGTGGATATCTCGGCCATCGTACGCGGTTACGAACTGCCGACCACTTTTTCCGAGGCGGTGATCAAACTGTCCGAAGAGATCCCGGAAAAGGTAAAAGCCAAGGAGATCAAAGGGCGTAAGGACCTGCGCAATGTAAAGATGGTGACCATCGACGGTGAGGATACCAAGGATCTGGACGATGCGGTATCTTTGGAAACGGACAATCGGGATTACATTTTGGGCGTACACATCGCGGATGTCAGCCATTATGTGAAAGAAGAGGATGATCTGGATAAAGAGGCATTGGAGCGCGGCAACAGCGTATATCTGGCGGATCGCGTGATCCCCATGCTGCCGGAGCGCCTGTCCAACGGCATCTGTTCCTTAAATGCCGGGGAAGACCGATTGGCCATGAGTTGCATTATGCGCATCGGCCGTAACGGTGTGATCAAGGAATATGAGATCTGTGAGAGCGTGATCCATGTGGACCGCCGTATGACCTATACCGCAGTAGCAGGCATTCTGGACGGCGATGAAGCGCTTATCAAGGAATACAAACCGCTGGTGGGTATGTTCCGCAAGATGAATACACTTGCAAATATCCTGAAGCGCATGCGTACCAAGCGCGGTTCCATCGATTTTGATCTGCCGGAGAGCAAGATCCTTTTGGACAAAAACGGAAATGTAACGGATATCAAAGCCTACGAACGAAATGCCGCAACGGGCATGATCGAGCAGTTTATGTTATCGGCCAACGAGACGGTAGCGGCGCATATGCACGAACAGGGCTATCCGTTTTTGTATCGTATCCACGAAACACCGGATGCCGACCGTATCGAGGATCTGTTGACATTGCTGGCCGGTTTCGGTTATCATGCGAAAGGCAAAGCCGAAAAGATCAAACCCAAGGAGATCCAGATGATGCTGGCAGGCATCGAAGGGCGTCCGGAGGAAGATATGATCCGTACGCTGGCGCTGCGCTGTATGAAGCAGGCGCGCTATGATGTGGATTGTGTCGGACATTTCGGCCTGGCCGCTACGGAATATACGCATTTTACATCGCCGATCCGTCGGTATTCCGATCTGCAGATCCATCGTATCCTGAAAGAAGAGATGCATGGCAAACTGGGAGCCAAACGGATCTCTCATTATGAGAAGCTGCTGCCGAAGGTGGCAAAACAGTGCTCGGATCGGGAACGGCGTGCGGTGGATGCCGAGCGCGATACCGATAAGCTGATGATGGCACTTTATATGGAGAACCATATTGGAGAGGCATTTGAAGGCCAGATCAGCGGCGTGACCGGATGGGGCATGTATGTGGCCTTACCGAACACGGTAGAAGGTATGGTGCCGATCTCCAAGATCCCGGGCGATGATTTTGATTATTCCGAAAAGGAATATGCTTTGGTAGGACGATATACGAAACGGCGTTTTCGATTGGGCGAACACGTGCATATCACGGTAGCGGATGTGGATACCGTGCTGCGTACCATCGATTTTGCGCTGTGTTGGGAGAATGAGGATACAGATCATGGGAAAAAGTCAGTCAAGCGGAATAAAGCTCGTCGCAAATAATAAAAAGGCATATCACGATTATTTTATTCTGGAAAAATACGAAGCCGGCATTTCCTTGGTGGGAACGGAAGTGAAGAGCCTGCGGGCCGGCAAATGCAGCATTAAAGAGGCGTATGTTCGTATCGATAACGGAGAGGTTTATGTGGTCGGTATGAACATCAGCCCTTACGAGCAGGGCAATATCTTTAACCGGGATCCGCTGCGGGTACGTAAGCTGCTGTTGCACAAATCCGAGATCAACAAACTGATCGGCGATACGGCGGAAAAGGGTATCACCATTATGCCGCTGCAGGTGTATTTTAAGGACGGGCGCGCCAAGATCGAGATCGGATTGGCAAAGGGTAAAAAGAATTATGATAAGCGTCAGGACATCGCAAAGAAGGATGCGAGACGTGAAGTAGAACGAGATTTTAAGGTAAAAAATCTCTAATATTCAGGGTAGGGGCTCATGCGGAAAAATGCCCGTTTCATGCGGGTTTTCGGGGCACATGAGTCATAAAAGATCGGTTATGCGACTTATTGATTTTCCGTTATAATCCGATATACTGAATATAGAAACAGTCAAACAGATGTTGACGAATACAATCGCATAAGGTATGATACCAAATGCACTGTACCTTACAAAAACATATGGGCTTGACAGGTTTCGACGGGGTATCTTAAGCTGAAGAAGCCATCCGCAGGTATGCGTTAAATACCAAAATTAAACTAAACGCTGAAGATAATTTAGCACTCGCTGCCTAAGGGCAGCTGTCCTGCCTGACGCACCTACACGACAGGGTCAGGGCATCGGTTTGTAGGAAACGCGTATGTTAAGCTTTGCTCATACGGCTGATCTATGAAGCTACTGAAACCGCTACGGTGTCTGTGACGGGGCGGCAGAGGGAATGTTAATCCACTGACTACGATGGTAGAAGGGCAGGGGCGGATGTTTCGGACGCGGGTTCAAATCCCGCCAGGTCCACTTTAGTGCCTTCGGGCATTAGAAGGGAGGAAGGGCGCGCTATATCTTATTGATGTGGTGCGTTTTTCTGTTGTTGTCTTTTATCAGAATTTCATGAAAATCAGCCATAAAATAACCGAATATCGTTACTTTTTGACATTTACACAATATTGACCATGGTTTATTATACATATTGACAATATTGTGACGGGATTCTTGTATATTCTGCTGTACAAACTCCCGGGATACACATTTTAGGAGGACAACTATGAAAAAGAAACTGGTATCTATGTTAATGGCTACCGTTATGACAGCATCGCTTGCTGCCTGCGGCGAAACACCGGCTCCGGCAGGCAATACGCCGGCACAGACGGAAAACGGCGGTACGGCTACCGCGGCATCCGATGTGAAAGTCGGCGTGATCCTGGTCGGTGATGAGAACGAAGGATATACCTACGCACACATTGACGGCATTAAAAAAGCAGCAGCCAATGTAGGCATCTCCGAAGACAACATTCTTTGGAAATACTCCGTACCGGAAGACGAATCCTGCTACGAAGCAGCCGTTGACCTGGTAGATCAGGGATGCAAGGCAGTTTTCTCCAACAGCTACGGCCATCAGTCCTTTATGCAGCAGGCAGCCGGTGAGTATGCAGATGTACAGTTTGTTGCAATGACCGGTGATACCGCAGCTATGAGCGGACTGTCCAATTTCTCCAACGCATTTACCAGCGTTTACGAATCTCGTTATGTATCCGGTGTAGTTGCCGGCATGAAGGTTGCCGAACTGGTAGATAACGGTGCGCTTACCGATGCAAACTACGATGCGGACGGCAATGTCTTGATCGGTTATGTCGGCGCTTATCCGTATGCAGAGGTGGTTTCCGGTTATACCGCATTCTTCCTGGGCGTACAGTCCGTATACCAGAATGTTTCCATGGAAGTGACCTATACCAATTCCTGGTTTGATATCGCAGCCGAAGGCGAAGCTGCCAATGCACTGATGGCAGACGGCTGTGTGATCATCGGCCAGCACGCAGATTCCACCGGTGCTCCGGCAGCCATCCAGGCAGCCAACGCACAGGGCAAGCCGGTATATTCCGTAGGTTATAACGTAGATATGCTGAATGTTGCTCCGGATGCAGCACTGACCTCTGCAACCAACAACTGGTCCGTATACTACACCGATGCATTTACCGCGCTGGTAAACGGTGAAAAGATCCCGACTGACTGGGCGAAGGGCTATTCCGCAGATGCGGTAGCGATCACCGCACTGGGCTCTGCTGCAGCAGAAGGCACACAGGCAAAGGTAGACGAGACCATCGCTGCGATCAAAGACGGCAGCCTGCATGTATTCTCCACCGACAGCTTTACGGTGGGCGGCGCAAAGATCGACAGCCATAAGGTAGATATGAACGGCGACTTTGACAATGAGGACGAGGAAGACAAGGAAGCCATCTGGGACGGCTACTTCCACGAATCCGAACTGCGTGCCGCACCTTCCTTTGATCTGCGTATCGACGGTATCAAGGAACTGACCGCAGAATAAAGCAAAAAACGCGTTGAAGGGAACGTATCGCTACGTTCCCTTTTTTGTTTTCGTTTTTTGTTTCTTTTTTCGGTGTTATGCATTACAATGTTTCTTGTGATGTTTCCGGAACTATTTTGAGAAAAACGGACAAAACCAGAAAGGGATACTTATGGCGGAAACGGCAATTGCATTAAAACATGTGACCAAAACCTTTGGCTCCGTTGTTGCAAACGATGATGTGACCATGGAGATCCGAAAAGGAGAGATCCTATCGTTGCTGGGGGAAAACGGCAGCGGAAAGACCACTCTGATGAATATGCTTTCCGGGATCTACTATCCGGACGGCGGTGAGATCTTCGTAGACGGGAACAAAGTAACCATTCGCGATCCGAAGGATGCTTATGAACTGGGGATCGGAATGGTTCACCAGCACTTCAAACTCGTAGATGTCTTTACGGCAGCCGAAAATCTGGTGATCGGCATTGATTCACATAAAAAACTAAACCGCAAGGAAATCGCGGAAAGCATGCGGTGGATCTGTGAAAAATACGGTTTTCGCATGGATCCGGAGAAAAAAGTGTATGATATGAGCGTTTCCGAAAAACAGACGCTCGAGATCATAAAGGTATTGTACCGCGGCGCCAGGATACTGATCCTCGATGAGCCTACCGCCGTGCTGACGCCGCAGGAAACGGAAAAACTGTTTGCCGTGATCCGCAATATGAAAGAAGACGGAAAGACCGTGATCATCATCACGCATAAACTGCATGAGGTGCTCTCGGTCAGTGACCGTGTGGCGATCCTGCGAAAGGGCGCCTATATCGATACCATCGAAACTGCAAAAGCCGATGAATCGATCCTGACGGAAATGATGGTCGGCGAAAAAGTGGAATTAAATATCGAACGTCCGGAAGTAAAGGACAAGAAGAAGCGGCTGACGATCCAAAATCTCACCTGCTATAACGCGGAAGGTGTGAAAGTTTTGGACGATGTGAGCTTTAACGTGTACGGTGGTGAGATCCTGGGCATCGCCGGCGTTTCCGGGAACGGTCAAAAGGAATTGCTGGAAGCCATCGCCGGACTGCAGAGTGCCGCGCCGGAAGCACAGATCGATTATTTTCTGCCGGATGCGGAAGAAAAGATCCCTCTGCTGGGAAAGACACCAAGACAGATCCGTGATCTGGGCGTGCACCTTTCGTTCGTCCCGGAAGACCGTCTGGGTATGGGCCTGGTGGGCACCATGGGCATGGCGGAAAATATGATGCTGAAAGACTACCGCAGCGGTAAGTCGTTTTTTGTCGGGAAAAAGCATCCGAAGGAACTGGCGGAAAAGATCCGCGAGGAACTCGGGGTAGTGACACCCGGGATCTCTACACCGGTACGCAGGCTTTCCGGCGGTAATGTACAGAAGGTGCTGGTCGGGCGTGAGATCGCAGAGAATCCGACGGTTCTGATGACGGCGTATGCGGTGCGTGGTCTGGATATCAACACCTCCTATACCATCTATCATCTGCTGAATGAGCAGAAGATGAAAGGCGTGGCAGTCATCTATGTGGGAGAAGACCTGGACGTGCTGATGGAACTGTGCGACCGCATCCTCGTGCTGTGCGGCGGCAAAGTCAACGGTATCTTGGACGGCAGAACGGCCAAGAAAGAAGAGGTCGGCTTGCGAATGACCAAATTGCAAAATGATTCCGCGCCCAAAAAGAAAACTGCGAAAAAATCAGAGGAAGGAGCGGCAAAATGACGGAAGAGAAAAAGACAGCAACGACAGAACTCGAAGAAAACGAAGCACCTGCCGTGCACGAGCCCAAGCCGCTCAAGGAACCGATCGTCCGCATCGTAAAGCGGGAAGATATGAAATTTGCGCAAAGGATCGCCGTACGCTTAACGGGTATTGTACTGGCTTTGCTGGTGAGCGCCATTGTGATCTATGCCATTACCAAATACAATCCGATCACCGTATACGAGACCATGATCTCCGGTGCTTTCGGAACCCGAACCCGTATCTGGTCCACGGTGAAGGAAATGCTGATGCTGACATGCATTGCGGTGGGGCTGGCACCGGCATTTCGCATGCGTTTTTGGAACATCGGAGCGGAAGGCCAGGTTTTGGTCGGAGGTATTGTGACTGCCGGCTGTATGATCTATTTAAAAGATCTGCCGAGCCCGGTATTGTTTGCGGTGATGTTTTGTGCGAGTATGCTGGCCGGAGCGCTGTGGGCGTTTCTTCCGGCACTGTTCAAGGCAAAATGGAATACCAACGAAACACTGTTTACCCTGATGATGAACTATGTGGCGATCCAGCTGACATCGTTCGCCGTTGCCAAATGGGAAAATCCTTTTGGCTCCAACACGGTAGGCGTGATCAATCAGAATACACGGGCAGGGTGGTTTCCGACGGTACTGGGAACACAATATTTTCTGAACGTTGTGCTGGTGCTGTTGCTGACCGTCTTTATGTTTGTTTATCTGCGTTATACCAAGCACGGCTATGAGATCGCGGTGGTGGGTGAATCGGAGAATACCGCACGCTATGCCGGGATCAATGTCGGCGCCGTGATCATCCGAACTCTGTTGCTTTCCGGTGCGGTATGCGGCCTGGCCGGATGCATTGCCGTGAGCGGTGCTTCGCACACCATATCCACATCCACGGCAGGCGGACGCGGATTTACGGCGATCATCGTGGCATGGCTTGCAAAGTTTAATACCTTTACGATGCTGCTGATCTCCTTGCTGTTGGCGTTTCTGGACAGCGGTGCCGGAGAGATCGCATCCAAATGCAAACTGAACGATTATGCTTCTCAGATGATCATCGGTATCATCCTGTTCTTTATCCTGGGCAGTGAATTCTTTATCAACTATCGACTGATCTTTCGCAAAAGCGGAAAGGAGGCAGCATAATGCAGGGATTTGTAACACTGATACAGGCAGCGGTATTCTTCGGAACCGTGATCATGTTCGGATGCATCGGTGAGATCATTGCCGAAAAAGCCGGCAATCTGAATCTGGGTGTCCCGGGGATCATGTATCTCGGCGGCATTGCTTCTCTGGCAGCCGTGTTTATTTACGAGGGCAGCACGGAGAATCCGAGCAAAGCAGTCTGCGTATTGATCGCCCTGGTGAGTGCTTTTTGTGCTTCGGCGCTGGGCGGCCTGATCTATGCATTTCTCACGATCACGCTTCGGGCCAATCAAAATGTTACCGGACTTACGCTGACCATTTTCGGATCCGGTGTGGCCAACTTTTTCGGAGGTTCCTTAAATACCCTGGCCGGAAGATTTGAACAGATCGCCGTGCCGGTGACTTCCTCGGCATTTCGAACGACCATTACGCCGCTTGCCGATCTGGGGATTGTGGGTAAATTATTTTTCTCCTACGGCTTTATGGTGTATCTGGCCATCCTATGTGCGATCATCGTACATCGCTTTTTGATGCATACCAGAGCCGGGCTCAATCTGCGAACCGTAGGAGAAAATCCGCAGGCAGCGGATGCGGCCGGCATCAACGTAACGAAGAACAAATATCTTGCCATCTGCATCGGAGCCGGGATCAGCGGATTCGGCGGCGTTTATTATGTCATGGACTATATCAAAGGCACCTGGGCAAACGACGGCAGTATCGAAAAACTGGGCTGGCTGGCCGTGGCACTGGTCATCTTTGCTACCTGGAAATCCATCAATGCCATCTGGGGCGCCTATCTGTTCGGTATCCTGTATTGGATGTATATGTACATTCCGGGGCTGACGCGGTCTTCCCAGGAGATCTTTAAAATGCTGCCTTATGTGGTTACGATCATCGTGCTGGTCGTCAGCAGTATGAAGAACAGCCGCGAAAAACAGCCGCCCGCAAGTTTAGGCCTGGCATATTTCAGAGAAGAGCGATAATGCAGGAGGATAGATAAGATGCAATTACTGGAAGAAAGAATACGAAAAGACGGCATCGTAAAAGAAGGAAATGTCCTGAAAGTAGACAGCTTTTTGAACCATCAGATGGATATTGCGCTGTTTCAGGAGATGGGAAAAGAATGGAAACGGCTGTATGAAAACGAACCGATCAACAAGATCCTGACCATCGAAGCATCCGGTATCGGGATTGCGGCGGTGGCAGCACAATATTTTCAGGTACCCGTGGTATTTGCCAAAAAGTCCCAGTCCATCAATCTGGACGGCAGCGTCTATTCGGCAAAGGTGCAATCCTTTACGCACCAGAAGGTCTATGATGTGATCGTATCCAAAAAGTATCTGTCGCCGGAGGATAAGGTGTTGATTCTGGATGATTTTTTGGCGAACGGCTGCGCGATCCGCGGTCTGGTGCAGATCTTAAAAGAAGCAGGAGCGCAGTTGTGCGGTGTGGGAATCGCGATTGAAAAGGGCTTCCAGGATGGCGGAAAGGAACTGCGTGAACAAGGGATACGTGTGGAATCCCTGGCGATCGTGGAAAGCATGGATGCCGCGACCGGAGAGATCACATTCCGAAAATAAGCGTTATTTCATCGAAATTTTCAAAGATACAATCTTTCTTATAAATTCGGTTGACATAATATTATTATCTGTTATACTATATCTTGTGGTAAGGGTAACAATATATACCCGTTATGTCCATAAGGAGGATAATACTTATGAAATGCCCATTTTGCGGACACGAAAATACCCGTGTGGTAGATTCCAGACCGGCCGAAGACAATGCTTCGATCCGACGCAGACGTGTGTGTGACGAATGCGACAAGCGTTTTACCACTTACGAAAAAGTGGAGACCATTCCGCTGATCGTCATCAAGAAAGACAACAACCGGGAACCTTACGACCGGAAAAAGATTGAAGACGGTATTTTACTGGCAACACACAAGCGGCCCATCAGCGCTGACGAGATCCGCAATCTGGTGAACGATATTGAAAACGAGATCTTCAAACGCGAAGAAAAAGAAGTTCCGAGCGGCGTGATCGGCGAGATCGTTATGGAACGCCTTGAAAAACTCGATACGGTTGCTTATGTACGTTTCGCATCCGTATATCGTGAGTTCAAGGACATCAACACCTTTATGGATGAATTGAAAAAAGTACTGGATAAAGATTGACTCCTTTCCAAAGGTCTCCCTGTGTAATTCTTTTATGCGGGGGGATTTTTGATTTCATGGACATATTATGGTTGCGTCTTTTCCGGATAACGGTTAGGATAATACTATAATACTTTTTATAACAGGAGATCCGGATGGATACGAAACAGCCCGAAAAAACAAGCGAGAAAAAGACTCGTAAGCAGGCACAGGAACCTGTTGAGCCCAAGGCAACCGGCCGTATCGAGCAGGGATTTTTTTCGTATCCGGATGTTGTATCCGCCGAAGCGGCCGTCACGGAGAGGGACAAGATCCGCAGGCTGGAGCGACAGCTGGATTACCGCCGTCCGCAGCTGGTCTATACCCTGTATGTGAAGGCTTTGGAAGGCAATGTATTTCATACCGCGGAAGGCTATTCCTATCTGTTGCACATCCGGGAATATCTGGAGAACAACCGTGAGAACATCGACGGTGAGATCCCGGGGCTGCCCTCCGATCTGCTGCAGGACAATACCGAACTGAAAGAAACCACCAGCCGTTATAATGAACTGAAAGACACCATGCGTCGGATGCGTGCCGATCTGAAACGGCAGCGTACCGGCAGGAGCATTTCGCATATCGTTATCGTATTTCTTTTGATCGCGGTGATCGCCATGCTGGCCATTGCAGGGGTAAGCGACAATCCGAATATTCTGAATTACGAACGCGTGCTGCAGGATCGTTATGCCGAATGGGAAATGGAACTGCAACAGCGGGAACAGGTCGTTCGCGAAAAAGAACGGGCATTAAATATCGAAAACGAATGAATTTCACATTTTACACATAATTCCGGTGTAAATTCTATATATCAATATGTTTTTTCGGAGGATACCTTGCCATGGAAAAGAACAAGATCCTGATCGTGGATGACGAAGCACGTATGCGTAAGCTGGTGAAAGACTTTTTGACCAAGAGCGGTTACGAGGTGACGGAAGCCGAAGACGGCAGTGCCGCATTGGATCTTTTTTATGAGGACAAAAACATTGCACTCATCATTCTGGATGTCATGATGCCCAAGATGGACGGCTGGGAAGTGTGTAAGGAGATCCGAAAAACTTCGCAGATCCCGATCATCATGCTCACGGCAAGAAGTGAAGAACGGGACGAACTGCTCGGCTTTCAGCTGGGCGTGGACGAGTATATTTCCAAACCCTTCAGCCCCAAGATCCTGGTGGCCAGAGTGGAAGCCATCCTGCGCCGTACCACCGGCGCGACCGCGGACGGGCGTATGGAAGCCGGCGGCGTAGTGATCGACAAAACCGCGCATTCCGTGGAAGTGGACGGCGAAATGATCGAGCTGTCCTATAAAGAATTTGAATTATTAACCTACTTTATGGAGAATCAGGGCATTGCGCTGTCTCGCGAAAAGATCTTAAACAGTGTGTGGAATTATGATTATTTCGGCGATGCAAGAACCATTGATACCCATGTCAAAAAACTGCGCAGCAAATTGGGCGAAAAAGGAGATCTGATCCAGACCATCTGGGGACTGGGGTATAAATTTGAGGTTAAGGAAAAAGAATGAGGACCGACAGAAAACAGCGGGTAAGGTATTCACTCAAGAAACAATTGGCCAAGGTTTTTATTCTTTTGCTGAGCGGCACGATTTTTATGTGCTGGTTTATCAATGTGTTTTTTCTGGAAAAATATTATGTCCAGTCCAAACGGGATAACCTGCTGGAAGTCTATCATCTGTTGCAGCAGGCCCATGACGACAACACGCTTACTTCTCCCGAGACGGAAGCGCAGATCAATCATCTGTGCACGATCTATAATGTCAATTTTATCATCACGGATTCCAGTTCGCAGACGCTGTATTCGACGATCAAAGATCCCGAACAGATCAACCGACAATTGCGTGATGTGGTGTTCGCAAGGGATACACTTTCCAAAAAAGTCATCTTTACCACTGGTGCTTACACGCTGAGTTACATGCAGGATCCGGTGACGGAATCCGAATATGTCACCATGTGGGGACATCTGGATGAGGACTGCTTTTTTATGATCCGGACTGCTCTGGAAAGCATCCGGGACAGCGTGCACATGTCCAATGTCTTTTTGCTCTATGTCGGACTGGCGGCCATAGTGTTGGCGGCGATCGTGATCTGGGGTGTGAGCAGCCGCATCACGGATCCCATCATGAAACTTGCCGATATCTCCAAGGAAATGGCCAATCTGAATTTTGAGACCAAGTATCATGGGCATGAACAAAACGAGATCGCGGTGCTCGGCGAAAATATGAATCAGATGTCCGATCGTCTGGAAGAAACCATCAGCCATTTGAAAACCGCCAATCTCGAACTGCAAAAGGATGTGGATGCCAGACGAAATGAGGACGAGCGCAGAAGAGAGTTTATCGCCAATGTTTCACATGAATTGAAAACTCCGATCGCGCTGATCCAGGGATATGCGGAAGGGTTGAAGGAAGGCATCATCGATGACCGTGAGAGCCTGGATTATTATTGCGATGTGATCATGGACGAAACGCACAAGATGAACCATCTGGTAAAGCGTTTGATCTCGTTAAGTCAGGTGGAATCCGGCGCGGATGCGATGCAGATGGAGCGTTTTGACATCAACGAACTGATCGGTCACTGCATACAGTCCTTTGCACCGTTAACGGAGCAGCAGGGCATCACGATCACCTACGAAGAAAGTGTCGGAAAATACGTTTGGGCGGATGAATACCAGACGGAAGAAGTATTGCGCAATTACATTTCCAATGCCGTGCATCACTGTGGCGGAAAGAAGGAGATCGTGGTCAGGGCGCAGTGCAATGAAGACGGAAAGCATATACGCATCAGCGTATTTAATACCGGTGAGCCGATCCCGGAAGACAGTCTGCAGCGCATCTGGGAGAAGTTTTACAAGGTGGATAAGGCGCGCACCCGCGAGTACGGAGGCAGCGGTTTGGGACTGTCCATCGTGAAGGCGATCATGGAATCCCTAAAGCAGGATTACGGCGTAAAAAATCACGAAGACGGCGTGGAATTCTGGTTCGAATTAGAGAACGGATCTGAAATAGTTGTGTAGACAAGTTAGGCAAAATGTGGTAACATAATACTATTATGAGAAGGTTAAAATGTGCGTTTTTGAGCGGGGCGGCTGTTCTTATGTGCAGCTTAAGCGCCTGCACAACCAACGCGATCCCGGAACTGAGTGACGAAGAAATGCATCAGGTGGAGGAGTATGCAGCGCATCTCCTTTTACAGTATGATGCAAACTATGAGATGACCACGGTTACAGCGGAAGAAATCGAAGAACACCGGCAGGAACTGGAACGCCGTGCGCAGGTACAGGCGCAGATTGCGATCAATCAGGCGTTAAAGATCCCGGAGGAGCCGGAAACACCGGAAGGCTCCGGAGAGAACGGATCCGGCAGCGGTTCGGAACCGGCGCAGGTGGCGGTCTATACCGATATCGATGATTTTCTGGAAGAACCGGATCTCGAGATCAACTATGCCGGGTATGAGGTGTGTGCCACCTATCCGCAGAATACCGATACCAATGACTGGCAGGGTGTTGTACGGGCAACGGAAGGCAGTTCGCTGATCGTGTTCCGCTATACGATACAAAACACAGGTGCAAGCGATGTGATCCTGGATATGGCGGGCAAGGGTGCAAAGTTCAATTTCCGCATTAACAACAGTGTTTCCAAGCCGGCATTGCGTACATTACGATTGGATGAATTTTCCATGTTTCTGGAAACCATTCCGGCCGGCGGAAGCAAAGAGGCCGTCCTGATCGTCGAAGTGGATGCAGCAACCGCATCGTCGATCGAAGCACTCAAAATGACCTTGCGTTATGGGGAGAAGCGTTCGGAACTGACACTTCTGTAGTGCGGTAACAAAGGCTTTTCCTGATAATAAATATTATGAAACGAGGTGTGGGGTTATGGAATCAAAGATTTTGATGGAAAGCGGTACCAACGAACTGGAAGTACTTGAATTCATGCTGGCAGGCAATTCTTACGGTATCAATGTTGCAAAAATCCGTGAGATCATTCCTTACCAGCCGGTCACCCCGGTTCCCAATGCACATCCCAGCGTGGAAGGTATTTTTATGCCGCGTGAAGTAATGATCACGGCGATCGACCTGAAGAACTGCTTGCAGCGCGGCGAATCGGAACCCAAAGGTTTGTTCATCGTCACCAACTTTAACGAATTGGACATCGCATTCCATGTGGATTCTGTAGTCGGTATCCACCGCGTTTCCTGGACAGAGATCATCAAACCGGATTCCACCGTTTCCAATTCCGAAGACGGTGTATCTACCGGTATCATCAAGAAGAACAATAAACTGATCATCATTCTGGACTTCGAAAAGATCGTAACGGACATTAATCCGGAAACAGGGCTTAAGATTCAGGAGATCGATGAAATGGGCGTTCGTTCCAGAAACGATACCCCGATCCTGATCGCGGAAGATTCGGCACTGCTCAATAAGCTGATCGTGGAATCCCTGCATCGTGCCGGTTATTCCAACCTGACTCATACCGAGAACGGACAGCAGGCATGGGATTTGATCTGCGAATGGAAAGAAGAAGATACGCTGGAGGAGCATGTACAGTGCATCATCACCGATATCGAAATGCCGCTGATGGACGGCCATCGTCTGACTAAATTGGTGAAGACGGACGATACTCTGAAACACATTCCGATCATCATCTTCTCTTCGCTGATCAATGAAGAGATGCGCCGCAAGGGCGTGCAGCTGGGGGCGGATGCGCAGCTGACCAAGCCGGAGATCGGCAATCTGGTACGCACCATTGATGAAGTGCTGGGAATCGAACAATAATATGCTTTTTTGCCCCCTTCGGGGGGCTTTTTAATTCACAATTAAAGGTTGTGAAACACCGATAAATGTGATAAACTAGGCTTATTCAGAATATTATGTAAATTCATACGGGAGACGCCTGATATGGCATCAGAAGAAGACCGCCTGGACCAACTGCTCAAAGCTGCACAACAGCAGATGGCCGGCATCGGGCAGGGGACAGCCGCCGAATCCAAGCCGGTAACCCCGCAGGTTGAGAATACCGTGAAAAAGGAAAGAATCGGACACGCAGAAAAAGAGGATGCGGATCCGACTTCTTTTGATGTCCCGAAAGCGGTGCAGGATGAGATCTTTTCGGAATCTGCTGACGACAAACTGTTTACCGACAGCGATTATCAGCCTTCCACCGAAAATTTCCCGATGAAGATCTTTGATGAAATCCCGGAAGAAATCTATCGCAAAACGATCATGGCGGAGGAGGAAGATACTGATGCTGCAGTTTCCGATGCTCCGATCGTGAATGCATCTCCTTTTTCTGCAGAACCTGCGCATACCGTTACCGAAGAACCGTTGCCGGAAGAACCTGCGGCACCGGTGGTCAGTGATGATCCCAACAAGATGATGAATCCGGATGATATCGCCGCATTGATCGCATCAATGAATGGTGGTGACGAAACATCTGCGGAAGAACCGGTCGCTGAAGAAGCAGTTGTAGAAGAAACGGTTACAGAAGAACCTGCAGCTTCAGTTGTGGACGATGATCCCAACAAGATGATGAGCCCGGACGATATTGCGGCATTGGTGGCTTCCATGAACGGCGGTGAAGAAGCGCCTGCGGAAGGACCGGTCGCTGAAGAAGCAGTTGTAGAAGAAACGGATACAGAAGAACCTGAAGCTCCGGTTGTAGACAATGATCCCAACAAAATGATGAGCCCGGACGATATCGCGGCACTGGTGGCTTCCATGAACGGCGGCGATGAGACCCTTGCGGAAGAACCGGTTGTGGAAGAACCTGCAGCTCCGGTTGTAGACGATGATCCCAACAAAATGATGAGCCCGGACGATATCGCGGCACTGGTGGCTTCGATGAACGGTGGTGAAGATGTACCCGCAGAAGAACCGGTTGTAGAAGAAAGCATTGAGGAGGAAGAATTGCCGGAGTCTGATAACGATCCCAACAAGATCATGAATCCTGATGATATTGCGGCGCTTGTGGCTTCTATGAGCGGCGGTGGTGAAGAGAGTAGTGAAGAAAACGCCGGGGAAGATATGCCTGTGGCTGACGATTCCATGAGCCAGGAAGAGATCAATGTCCTGATGGGCCTGGACGGTAATCTGCCGGAATCCGAAGCGGATGTCGGAAGTACGGATATGGATGATCCCCTGGATGATCTGCCTCTTTTGGGCGGCGGATTTGATCTGGAAGGTGTTCTGGGCGGATCGGAAGACGATGCGGAACATATGGGCATCGATGAAATCGAGGAAAAACTGCGTGCAGCGGCGGCAGATGCAGAACAGCCGGATCCGCTGGACGATGATACGGATGTGGTTTCCATCCTGCAGGAAATGGGCGAGAGCGATCCGGATCTGAGCGATCTGGGAGATTTTTTGCAGAAATCCGATAATAACGAATTGCTGGATAACAGCATTTTGGAACAGATGGAAAATGCCGGTATGGATGCGATGGAGGAGGAAGAATCCGAAGACGAAGAAGGCGCCGGCAAAAAGAAGAAAAAAGCAAAGAAAGAGAAAAAAGAAGGCGGGTTGTTCGGTGGGCTGTTCGGAAAGAAGAAAGCTCCGAAAGAAACTGCGGAAGAAACGGACGATGGGGGCAAGAAAAAGCCCGGATTCTTTGCAAGATTATTACAGGCATTGACAGCGGAAGAGGAAGAAGACGAAGCAGTTCCCGAAGGCAAGCAGACCAAGCTTTCCGAAGAGAACGAAGCGATCCTCAAAGAGATCGATGCCGAGGAGGACGGCAAGGGCAAAAAGAAAAAGAAGAAAGAAAAGAAGGCCAAGAAAGAAAAGCCGCCCAAGCCGCCGAAGGAAAAGAAACCCAAAAAGCCGAAGAAAGAAAAGAAGCCTGCGGAACCGGACAATTCCAAAAAGATTCCGAAGAAATATATCATTCGGACCTTTATGTTGTCGTTCTCTGTTCTGGCTGTGATCATGGTGATCATGATGTTTGTACCGGCGCTGCTTACGCTGAGCCAGGCCAGAAAGGCTTACTATAACGAGGATTACAAGACGGCATTCCTGACTATGTACGGAAAGGAATTAAACGAAAGCGACCGCCTGATATATGAACGCTCCAGACTCCTGGTAACGCTGGATCGCAAGTACGAATCTTACGAGAACTATCGTGCGATGGGTATGCGTGCCGAGGCATTGGATGCTTTGCTGCAGGGCGTCAAACGATATGACGATCTGAAAGACAAAGCGAATGAACTGAATGTTGCTCCGGAACTCGATGAGATCTATATCAAGATCGTTGCCGCATTGAACGGTGATTTCGATATGAGCGAAGAGGAAGCAAGAGAAACGCTGACCTATTCGATCACGGATTATACCGGAAAGGTTGAGGCTGCTGCAAAAGGTGAGCCGTATCGACTGATGCAGGATGAAGTAAACGAAGCCATCCTGCAGCCGGTGCTGGATGAATTGAGCGTGAACCCCTCCGCCTTTTTACCGCAGCCGGAGGAGGAAGAGCCGACCATCGAGATTCCTGCGCCGACACCGACCGGGACGGAAAACTTACCGGATTTGTTGCCGGAAGAGCAACAGTATCTGGAGCAAAGCGCAACACCGCAGGAAATACAAGAACCGATCACTACACTGGAAATTCCCGTAACGCAGAACAATCCGGCAGTGGGAAATGCCAGCAGTAACGGTGCCAATGTGAGCCTGGAGATTGACAGCAATCAGTTTTAGCGGCAGGCGGTAAAGAAAAATTTTGAGAGGAAACAATAAGAATGATCGCAGTATTGGATTATGACGCAGGGAATACCAAAAGCGTCGTAAAAGCTATCGAAGCCCTGGGACAGGAGGCGGTATTGACGCGCGATGTGGAACAGATCCGCAATGCCGAAAAGGTGATCCTTCCGGGTGTGGGCGTGTTCGGAGACGCGATGGCAAATCTGGAAAAATATGCATTGACCGATGTGATCCATGAAAGTATCGATTCCGGAAAGCCTTTTCTGGCGATCTGTGTGGGATTGCAGCTGTTGTTTGACAGCAGTGAAGAAAGTCCGGGTGCAAAAGGTTTATCTATCTTCCCGGGACAGATCAAGCGGATTCCGGCGACGGAAGGTTTGAAGGTTCCGCAGATCGGATGGAACTCCTTGCATCTTCCCCGAGAAAGCAGATTGCTGCACGGAATTGATGAAGGCTCCTATGTTTACTTTGTGCATTCCTATTATCTGGCTGCACAGAACGAAGATATCGTGATCGCGACCACGGAATACGGTACACATATTCATGCGGCAGTAGAAAAAGACAATGTCTTCGCTACCCAGTTCCATCCGGAAAAGAGTTCACAGGTGGGACTGAAGATACTTAAGAATTTTTTGGAGATCTGATATGCACACAAAAAGAATCATTCCCTGTCTGGATGTAAAGAACGGACGGGTGGTAAAAGGAATACAGTTTGTAAATCTCGTGGATGCCGGGGATCCGGTGGAGTGCGGCAAAGCCTATGATGCAGCCGGCGCCGATGAATTGGTCTTTCTGGATATCACGGCTTCTTCGGATGCCCGCAAGACCGTCGTGGATATGGTAAGACGTGTTGCAGAAACCGTATTTATCCCGTTTACCGTAGGCGGTGGTATCCGTACGGTGGACGATTTCAAAGAAATCCTGCGGGAAGGCGCCGATAAAGTGGCGGTGAACAGCGCAGCGATCATGAATCCGCAGCTCATCTCCGACGCAGCGGACAAATTCGGCAGCCAGTGCGTGGTGCTGGCCATCGATGCAAAGCGCAGAGCTGATGGCAGTGGCTGGAATATCTTCAAAAACGGCGGTCGTGTCGATATGGGCATCGATGCCGTGGAATGGGCGATCAAAGGCTGCGAACTGGGGGCCGGTGAGATCCTGTTGACCAGCATGGATTGCGACGGTGCCAAGAACGGCTATGATCTGGAACTAACCCGTATTGTATCGGAAAATGTTTCCGTTCCGGTGATCGCATCCGGCGGCGCAGGTACGAAAGAACATTTCTACGAAGCATTGACCGAAGGAAAGGCAGATGCGGCTTTGGCGGCTTCGCTGTTCCATTTCAAAGAACTGGAGATCAGCGAAGTAAAAGAATATCTGCGGGAGAAAGGTGTTTCCGTAAGACTTTAAACAGGATAGTAAAATGGCAGGACTGACAGGCGGCTGGCAGAATGCGCTGGCCGGAGAATTTAAAAAAGATTATTATAAACGGCTGTATCAGAAAGTTTTGGAAGAGTATCAGACCAGACAGATCTTTCCGCCTTCCAAAGATATTTTCAATGCACTGCATCTGACACCGCTGGAAACTATCAAAGTGGTGATCCTGGGACAGGATCCTTACCACGATGACGGCCAGGCACATGGGCTGTGCTTTTCGGTACAGGACAACGTAAAGATCCCGCCTTCTCTGGTAAATATTTATCAGGAATTGCATGACGATCTGGGCTGCACGATCCCGCAGACCGGCAATCTGACCAAGTGGGCCGAACAGGGCGTACTTTTGCTCAACACGGTTCTGACGGTGCGTGCGCATCAGGCCAATTCCCACCGCGGCATGGGCTGGGAACAGTTTACGGATGCCATCATCGAACAGGTGGACAAACAGGATCGACCGATCGTCTATATGCTGTGGGGATCTCCGGCACAGAAGAAAGCGGAGATGCTGCACAATCCCAAGCATCTGGTATTAAAGGCACCGCATCCGAGCCCGTTATCGGCGTACCGCGGATTTTTCGGCTGCAAACACTTCAGTCAGGCCAATGCATTTTTGCAGGAGCACGGTGTATCACCGGTAGACTGGCAGATTTAACAGGTAAATAAAATGAGCGAAATAAGATTAAACAAATATTTGGCGGAGAGCGGTGTTTGCTCTCGTCGTGAAGCAGATAAACTGATCGAAGCCGGCAAGGTGGCGGTGAACGGTCGTGTAGCCGGACTGGGCGTGAAACTGGACGGTACCGAAGTAGTTACCGTGGAAGGCCGCGAGATCAAACCGGCAAAGAAAAAAGTGGTATTGGCTTTTTATAAGCCGCCCGGGTTGCTGGTAAGCGAAGCGGATCCGCATGCGGAAGAGACGATCATGGATTACATCGATTATCCGATCCGTGTAACTTATGCCGGCCGCCTGGATAAAGATTCCGAAGGCTTGATATTACTGACGAATGACGGTGATCTCATCCACGCGATGATGACCGGCAGCAAAGGTCACGAAAAAGAATACATCGTGCATCTGAACAAAGAACCGATGGCAGAGGATATCGAAAAACTCTCCAAAGGGGTATATCTGCACGATCTGAAAAAGAAAACCAAACCCTGCCGCATCGAAAAGATCAGCCGCACCGTGGTGCGTATGGTTTTGACGGAAGGCTTAAACCGCCAGATCCGCCGTATGTGGGCGCAGGAGCATTATTATATCCGTGCGCTGAAACGCATCCGTGTAGTTAATGTATCTCTCGGCAATCTGCAGCCGGGCGAATACTGCGAACTGACCGCAGACGAAACCAAGCGATTATACAAGGCTGTAGGACTGAACGCCAACGAATAAAAACTTTCCCTTAGGGTCATATCCCTACAATGTTACCAAGATGTGGAACGTTTTCTTGCCTTCCCCCCTCTGGGGGGAAGGTGTCGCGAAGCGACGGATGAGGGGCATTTACAAGAGTCTATCACACGAAGGATACTTCATGAAAATCGGCATGTTCGACTCCGGCATCGGAGGACTGACAATCTTACATACAGCGATACGGATGCTTCCGCAGGAGGCATATTTTTATTATGCGGATACCGATCATGTACCTTACGGTACCAAAAGCGTCGAAGAGATCCGTGCTTATTCCGATGCAGCCATCGGCTTTTTGGAAAGCCTGGGTTGTGATGCCGTCGTGATCGCATGCAATACGGCAACTTCCGCCGCAGCAACTTATCTGCGCGAAAAATATACGATCCCGGTGATCGGTATTGAACCGGCCGTAAAACCGGCGGTGGAGAAAGGCGGAAATAAGCGTATTTTAGTGATTGCAACACCGCTTACTACCAGAGAAAAGAAACTGCACGATCTGGTCGATCGCGTGGATAACCAGCACCAGGTGGATCTGCTGGCATTGCCCGGATTAGTATCCTTTGCAGAGCAGGGAGAGTTTGATTCACCGGCCGTATATGCCTATTTAAAAGAATCTTTAAAAGACATCGATCCTGCCAGATACGAGACGCTGGTGTTCGGCTGTACACATTTTAATCATTTTGCAAAAGCATTACGAGACATACTGGGACCGAACATTCAGATGATCGACGGCAGCGAAGGAACGATACGTCACCTGCAGCATCGTATGGACGCAGCCGGAAAACAAAGCGAAGGAAAATTATCCATTCACTATTATCAATCCGGCAGAGAAGTTAATGACACAAGCACCCTTCAGTTTTATGAAAGCTTATTGGAACATTTGGAGAATGTCAAATGAAGCCTCCCCCCGTAAGCGAGGGGAAAACTAGTTCCTGCTTAGCAAACTTGCAAGTTTAGCAGGACTGTTCGCCAAAGGCTGAATAAAGGGCAATTCCCGGTGCCTTAAAATAAATTACTCACACTTGAAAGGAGACCACTATGGAACGAAAAAATGCCTGGAACGAGTACAGCGCAAAAGATTTGCGAGCATTGGAAGATCTTTGTGATGAATACAAAGACTTCTTAAGCAAAGGAAAGACCGAACGCATCTGCACGGAACTGGCTGTAGAGATGGCGAAGAAAGCCGGTTATCATGACCTGAAAGAGATCATCGGCAACGGTAAGAAATTAAAAGCCGGCGATAAGGTATACGCGGTCAATATGAATAAGATGATCGCACTGTTTCAGATCGGCAAAGAGCCGTTGGAAAAGGGTATGGCGATCCTGGGTGCGCATATTGACAGTCCGCGTATCGATGTGAAGCAGAATCCACTCTATGAAGATGGCGGTCTTGCTTATCTGGATACCCATTATTACGGCGGCATCAAGAAATATCAGTGGGTGACTATTCCGCTGGCGATCCATGGCGTAGTGGTGACCAAGAATAACAAAGTCATCGAAGTGAGCATCGGCGAAGAAGAATCCGATCCGGTATTTTGCATTACCGATCTGCTCATCCATCTGTCTGCCGAAAATATGGATAAAAAAGCAGCCAAAGTGATCGAAGGCGAAGCTCTGGATATCCTGATCGGCAGCCGTCCGCTTTCGGAAGGCAAAAAAGATGAAAAAGAGAAAGAAGCAGTAAAGAGCAATGTACTGCGACTGCTGGATGAAAAGTACGGCATTGATGAAGAAGATTTTATCTCCGCAGAATTGGAGATCGTACCGGCCGGAAAAGCCAGAGACTGCGGCGTGGATAAGAGCATGGTGATCGGTTACGGACAGGATGACCGCATCTGCGCGTTTACTTCTTTAAAGGCAATGCTGAATGTGGAAAAGACCGATTACACGACCTGCTGTCTGCTGGTGGATAAGGAAGAGATCGGCAGCGTTGGCGCTACCGGTATGCAGTCCAGGTTCTTTGAAAATACGATTGCAGAGCTGCTGGGCTATACCGAGCGCTACGATGAACTGAAGCTGCGTCGCTGTCTGTCTAATTCCAGAATGCTTTCTTCGGATGTAAGTGCTGCGTTTGATCCACTGTACGCATCTGCGTATGAAAAGAAAAATGCCGCTTACTTCGGCAAGGGCGTCGTCTTCAACAAATACACCGGTTCCCGCGGAAAATCCGGCTCCAACGATGCGAATGCGGAATATATCGCACGGATCCGCAAAGTGCTGGATGATGCAAATGTTGCATACCAGACCGCAGAACTCGGCAAAGTAGATGTGGGCGGTGGCGGCACGATCGCGTATATTATGGCACTGTATGGTATGGAAGTGATCGACTGCGGCGTGGCAATCCTGAATATGCACGCCCCCTGGGAAATCTCCAGCAAAGCGGATATCTACGAAGCCGTGAAATGCTACGAGGCCTTTTTGAAGGAAATCATGTAATGCTTCGTAAAAAAAGTATATATGACCGGAGCGAAAAGTAACAAACACTCTATATCCAAATAACGAAAACCGGGAAGCGTACAAGTTTCCCGGTTTTTTGATAAATACAGCCCTTTTCAGGATTACTTTTCACATTAACAGAAAAGGCAATATAACTATGTTTCGATAAAAAAGTAAAAAAATAATTTGTCCATAAAAATGCTATAGTTCTTTCGTATCTTAAAAAGATGAAAAATCCTAATACGTAGAAAGATTTTCAGGGAGGAAATTTATGAGAAAATACGCGTGGATTATCATGGTTTCGTTTTTTGCCTGCTTATTTACAGGATGTGGATCTGAAAACAAAACGGACGATTTAAGTCAGAACATGGGGCGCGAAGAGATCCGTGATGACAATTTTATTCATACCGAAGAATCAGACAGAAAACTTTATGTAATTGAGGGAAATAAGGGAGCTACGGAGATTTTCGAAGGCGGCATGGTGATCGGGGAACCGGAAATGTATTACGGACAGGCTGCTTGTATTATAGCGGATGTAGAAATAAAAACGAATAAGAATGACGAAGGATTAAAATACATTACGATCCGAGAAGTGAAAAGTTTTCAACCTATGAAGATGAGTGAGATTGCGGAGGTTATAGAGCCTGTAGAAGTGCAAAAAGGCGTATATTATAAAGAACATTTTTTGGCATATACCGAAGGTGAAGAGATTTATTATATTGTAAATAATCGGCCGTATGTGAATATCTTTAAAGGAGACAGAACCTTTATGTCGTATTCTATATCTTCGACATATAAAGATCCTTTGGAGGCATTCTGGATCAGACTTTCGCTGGGGGATGCGGGAGATAATTGGACGATTGTAACCGATTATACAGAGGATGAGATACTGAATCTGACAGATGATGAGATCTACTTTTTAGGGTTTATGGAAAGTAAGGGCCGTTTAGAAAGTGTATCGGAATGCGTAGAAAATGAAAATATGGTGTTAGAAGAAGGATATATGTATATTGGGTTTGCTGCAGAAAAACCCGCCGGCAATATTGATGAGGCTCAAAAAATAGCGGCTGCAGAATGGAAGAAACAGACGGAACACGAATATTATGATGTATACTTGTTAGGCGAGACGGATGAATATTGGCTTTTTACACGAAATGTCGGCACCGTTGTAGGGAAAGATAAGCAATATATGGTAGTCTACAAAGAGGACTATTATGAAACAAAAGATAGCTGGCCTTCGTTTGAACTGAATGAAGATTTTGTTCGCAATTATATGGCTTATACTTATGCGGAGAGATTTGCAGATACTTATATCGGAGAGTATATCATTCCGGATAAGGACGATCTGATCTTTCGCCGATATTCGGTGATGGGTGAAGTGATGGATGATGATCGTGTAGATCAGGCTACTTTAGGATGCGATGAATGGCGATTTTATTCGGATGGTACTGTAGAATTTGCCGGATATATCTACCCGGACAGGGAGGCAAAAAGCTATTTTGATGATTTCAGATAAGGTGACATTTCATAAAAGTCAAAAACAAATTTTGTGCATTATGTAAATAATTCTTGCATTTTTACCGATAATATAATAGAATGCAAATGTTGCGTAGGGCACCGCGGGAGACGGGCCAAAACGCAATAGGCATTCGGAGCAGAAAGCTCCATTGTTCTTTAAAAATTTCATATCCAAAAAGGAGGAAGGAAGCAATGAAAAAAGGAGTAAGATTTTTACTCGCAGGATTGCTGACGACGATGGCTGTTGCACTCAGCGGATGCGGAGGTGACAAGACAGGAGGAACTTCTTCTGATCAGATCACAACAGGCACTTCGGGGCAGGAGGAAACTACGGCAGTAGCCGGCACTTCGGGGCAGGAGGAAACTACGGCAGTAGCCGGAACCACGGGATCCATCACGATCGGTATCCCGCAGGATCTGGAGGACGGACTTGACCCGCATAAGGTAACTGCGGCAGGTACCAGAGAGATCTTGTTCAACATCTACGAAGGGCTCGTAAAGTATGACGAGAATGGTGATCTGAAAGCAGCCGTGGCCGAAAGCTACGAGATCAGTAACGATGGACTGGTCTACACATTTACCTTAAGAGATGGAGTGAAGTTCCATGACGGCAGTGATGTCACGGCAGAGGATGTGATCTATTCGATCAACCGTTGCAAAGAGGGCGATGCGCCTCTTGAGCCGGAATTCACGAAGATCTCCAATATTGAAAAGAAAGATGACAAAACGATCGAGATTACCTTGAGCGAAGCAGACGCACAGTTTTTGGCTGCCTGCACTTCGGCAGTATTGCCTGCGTCCAATGCAGATCCTGAGCACAATGTGATCGGTACCGGTCCGTACAAGTATGTGGGTCGTGTTCCGCAGGAATCCATTACCCTGGAAGCTTTTGATGCATACTGGGGTGAGAAAGCACATATCAAGGATATCACTCTGAAGGTACTGGCAAATCCGGACGCCCTGGTAATGGAGCTGAAGGGTGGTTCTGTAGATATGATCGCCCGTATCACCGATACCCAGGCGGCAGAGCTGGCAGGTTCCGATTTCGTTGTACTGGAAGGTGCTATGAACCTGGTACAGGCACTGTATCTGAACAACGCCGTAGCGCCGTTTGATGATGTACGTGTTCGTCAGGCACTGTGCTATGCAACCGATCCGCAGGAAGTTATGGACTTTGTATCCGGCGGTAAGGGATTTGAGATCGGAAGCAGTATGTTCCCGACGTTCGGTAAGTACTATGACGAGAGCTTAAACCATGTATATGATCAGGATCTGGAAAAGGCAAAAGCACTGCTTGCAGAAGCAGGTTATCCGGATGGATTCAGCTTCAGCATCACCGTACCGTCCAACTATCAGCAGCACGTATCTACCGCAGAAGTATTGGTAGAGCAGTACAAGAAGATCGGTGTAACTGCCGAGATCAAGCTGGTAGAGTGGAACAGCTGGCTGGAAGATGTGTATATGGGCAGAAACTTTGAGTCCACCGTGATTGGTGTAGACGCATCCGTTCTGACAGCTCCGGCACTGCTTTCCAGATTTACATCCGATGCAAAGAACAACTTCATCAACTTCAATTCTGCAGATTACGATGCGAAGTATGCTGAGGCGATCGCAACGGCCGATGATGCCAAGGCAACCGCACTGTACAAGGACTGCCTGCAGATCCTTGCAGATGATGCAGCAAATGTATATATTCAGGACCTGCCGACCTTTGTGGCACTGAATAAGAAATACAGCGGTTACAAGTTCTACCCGCTGTACGTACAGGATTTTGCAAGTCTGTACATTGTGGAGTAAATAAAGTATAATTAAGCCCGGGCGCGGGAGACCGTTCCCGGGTGTTTTATGAGGGAGTCATCTCAAAAGATGAAACATTACGGCAAAAAACTGATCTCGATGTTGTTGACGCTGCTGGCAGTGTCTTTTCTTGTGTTTGCCGCTTTTGAGATCATTCCCGGCGATCCGGCGCTTTCCAAACTGGGAGACAATGCCACTCCGGAAGCCATCGCTGCCTTGCGTGCGGAGATGGGGCTGGACCGTCCTTTTATTGTTCGTTATCTGGACTGGCTCTTAGACTGCCTAAAGGGCAATCTGGGAGAATCTTACAGTTATCATATGCCGGTCAGTCAGATGATCGGTGACAAACTTCCCATTACATTGACCATGACGATCCTATCGATGCTTCTTACTGTTGCGGTTTCGGTGCCTGTGGGTCTGTTACTTTCCAAATATGCTTACAGTAAACTCGACCGTGCCGGATATGTGGCAAACCAGTTCTTGATGTCGATCCCGTCCTTTTTCCTGGGAATCCTGCTGACCTGGTTTTTCGGCCTGATCCTGAAATGGTTTACTCCGGGCGGCTTTGTATCCTACAAAAAGGATTTCGGAGGTTTCCTGGGATACCTGATCCTGCCGTCCGTTGCAATCGCCATCCCGAAATGTGCGATGTCGGTCAAACTGCTGCGCAGCGCGATCCTGACGGAAGCAGATAAGGATTATGTCCGTACAGCATACAGCCGCGGCAACAGTACAATGGAAGTGTTGTATCGTCACGTGCTCAAAAATGCCATGATCCCGCTGGTGACCTTTTGGGGAATGGCAGTAGCGGATACCATTGCCGGCAGTATTGTGGTGGAGCAGGTATTTAATATCCCGGGTATCGGGCGCATCCTGCTGACCTCCATTTCGCACCGGGATTATCCGGTGGTGGAAGCCATCATTTTGCTGATCGCCTTTGTAGTCGTTTTGATGAACTTTATCGTGGATCTGCTGTATCGAAAGCTGGATCCGAGAATGCGCAGAGAATAGGATACGAATTAGACAGGTAGTTATGAAAACAATTCGCGAGTGGTTAAAAAAGCATAAGAATTTTAACTTGATCGTGGGTGCGGTGATCACCGGGCTGATCCTTTTGATTGCCGTGGTCGGACTGTTCTATACCCCGTATCCGTCGACCGAGATGAACGCATCTCTCAAGAATACGGCGCCGACGATCAAACATATCATGGGCTGCGATAATTATGGCCGTGATATCTTCAGCCGTGTCATGGAAGGTATTCGAAACACCTTCTTTATTTCGCTGGCGACAGTTGCCATCGGTACGGTATTCGGCATTTTGGTGGGCAGTATCTGCGGCTATTTCGGCGGTTTGCTGGATGATATCCTGATGCGTATTAATGATGCGCTGTTTGCTTTCCCGAGCATCCTGCTGGCTCTGGTCATCATCAGTTTGGTCGGCACCGGTACTTTTAATGTGATCCTGGCGCTCGGTATCGCCTTTATCCCCAGTTTTGCCCGTATCGTTCGTTCGGAATATAAGAAACAGGTATCCCTCGACTATGTGCAGAGTGCCAGATTGATGGGCGCGGGACATCTCCGCCTGATCTTTGTGCACATTCTGCCCAATATCGTGCCGGTGCTCTTGAGCTCGGTTATGATCGGATTTAACAACGCCGTGCTGGCAGAAGCAGGCCTCAGTTACCTCGGTATCGGCGTGCAGCCCCCTGAGGCATCCCTGGGACGTATGCTTTCGGAAGCGCAGTCCTTCCTGTTTACGGCACCCTGGTACGCAGTATTCCCGGGCCTGGTGATCGTGCTGATGGTACTTGGATTTGCGCTTTTGGCTGAAGGCATGACGGAAGGATAACCCCTTGCCTTCCCCTTGAGGGCGCTGTGTGCCGGGGGCACACGTTTAGCGCGGACCGAGCCGGCAGGCGAGACAGGTGTCGCGAAGCGACGGATGAGGTGTTATTTGTCAACACGGAATACTAAATATTGTTTTAATCCTAAGAAAGGTACCAACATGGCAGAGACCATCCTTGAAGTAAAAGATTTCGGCATCGAGTTCCACGACCATGACCGTCCGGAACGCGTGGTAGAGCATGTCAACTTCACCTTGCAAAAAGGTGAGATCCTCGGCATCGTCGGCGAATCCGGTTCCGGTAAGTCCATGTCTGCTCTGGCAATCGCCGGACTGCTTCCTCGTAAAAAACTGAAAAAAGAAGGTCAGATCCTGTTCCTCGGGGAAGATCTGATGACCATGGAGCGACATAAACTGCGTTGTCTGCAGGGGGATGAGATCTCCATGATCTTTCAGGAGCCGATGACCGCGCTCAATCCCACGATGAAGATCGGCAAGCAGGTAGAAGAAGCCTTGCGCATCCATCATCCCGAAATCAGTGCGGAAGAGCGCAAAAAGCGGGCTTTGACCTGGCTGAAAAATGTGGAAATGGATGATCCGGAACGCGTATATGAGGCTTATCCGCATGAACTGTCCGGCGGTATGCGCCAACGAGTGATGATCGCTGCAGCTATGGTCGGCAATCCGCAGTTGTTGATCGCGGACGAATGTACCACAGCATTGGATGTGACCGTACAGGCACAGATTATAAGATTGTTACTGGAAATCAACAAAACAGAGCAGGTTTCCGTGTTGTTTATCTCCCATGACCTGTCTTTGATCCGCCAGATCTCGCACCGCGTGATCGTGATGCAGCTGGGCCACATCGTAGAGCAGGGGGATGTGGAGCAGATCTTCAATCATCCGCAGGAGGAATATACCAAGAAACTGATCGCGGCCATTCCGCAGGTGGAATTATGATGTACCGTTCTTAACAGTGAGCGAAGCATTGCGGTTGCGGATATTCCAACAGCGGTTGGTGGAAGAAAAAGTATTTTATTATATAATTTTATAAAGTGTTTTGGTTATTGCGAGCCAGGTAGGATCACCGGAGAGATATTTTATCAAAGAATAAAGCATAAAATGCAACCGGTGGTTGCGAAAGTTCCACTTCGTATAGGCAAAAAAAGTTAACCGCTCCTTCGTATCTGTTTATATAACAGAACAGCACCCATAAAGGAGGATTAGTGCAATGAGAAAATGGAAATGGTTTGTTTTAACGGGTTCAATGGTGGCATCGTTAAGTATGCTGGCAGGTTGCGAGGCATATTACGAAACCAATGTGAACGGAGAAAGACATCGTCATGAATACGATGAAGACGAAGGGGGTTTCGTAGAGGTTTCCTTGAACGACGATGAGACCAACGAAAGCGGATCCGGCAAAAAAGAAGATACGAACAAGGACGATAACGGAAAAGAAGAAAACGGGAAAGATGATAACGGAAAAGATGACAGCGGTAAGGAATCGAATGATCCCGTTCATGTAAGCGACGCATCCGGTTACGATACCTCGGACGAGGTTATCATGGCGTTGTGGAAAGGATATGCAAATTGCTCCAAAGAACAGTTGTATTCTTGCTTTATGGACGAGAATGTCGTTTCCGAAAAAGCGTTTGAACGAATCTCGGAAGATGTTGATTCGCAGTACGAGGTTAGTTTAAGCATAAAAGATACGGTTGTCTTTCATACGGACAAGATTTCCATCGATTCGGAGAGTATTGATCCCGAGGACCTTCCTTCGCATGTTACCAAGATTGCCGATGTAGATTCGGCATATGTCAGCGAGGTGGTTATTCCGATTACGCAGACGATTAACGGAGCCGATTATGAAGTAAATGATATCTACGAGATTTATACGATCGAAGTCAACGGAAAATGGTATGTTGACTCCTTGGCAGAAACCGGGGCGGATCTCGTTTCCCAGTCCGGCACCGCAGATACTTCCGACTGGTGTACCTTTGAATCGGATAAGACCGGTATCAAAGTAGTCTATGTCAATGGTATGGATGATTCTTGTGAAATCGCTACCGGTGTGACCTTTGACGATATTTGCGATGCTCTGGAAAAGAATTCGAGTGAGTTTAATCGAGAAACTTTTCGTCAGATCATGACCCTGAGTTTCGGACCGGATAGCTATCTGGAATTGTTGCAGCAATCCACCATATCCGGCAAAGCGCATTCCATGGCTTTACTTGCAGAGATTGCACATGCGGTCGATAAAGTGGATGGCACCGCAACCGAAATGACGGCAGAATTCAACAATCCTACCGCTTCCGTATTCTTTATAACCACACCGAAATACGGTGAATGCACACTTTATGCAGACGGAAGCACAGGAGATATGAAACTGACACAAACCGAAACCGGCAACGAATCGACCGGCAAGCTGAAGGCTGAGGATGTTGCAGCTTGGGAAGAGATCATCAAAGACGTATTAAGCGGAATGTAAAGGACAACAAGATGTCAGAAACAAACACTCTGGTAGAATTAAATAATGTATCGGTCAGTTTCGGAAAAAACGACAAAAAGAAAACCGTATTGAACGGCATCTCTTTTGCGATACATCGCGGTGAGATCGTAGGACTTGCCGGGGAGAGCGGCAGCGGAAAAAGTACCATCGCCAAAGCGATCCTCGGTATGGTTCCCGTAGAGAGCGGCAGTATTACCCTTAATACAAAAGCACCGCAGATGGTATTTCAGGATCCGTACAGTTCTTTAAATCCGGCCAAAACCATCGGCTGGATCATGCAGGAACCGTTAAAACTGGCTCCGAAACGGGATCCCGAAGCCCTGCGTCCGGATGCTGCAACCAGAAAAGCCCGGGTAGCCGAGATGCTCAAAGAAGTCGGCCTGGACGAAAGCTATATGATCCACAAACCCGGAGAACTCTCCGGTGGGCAAAGGCAGCGAATCTGCATCGGTACCGCACTGATGACGGAACCGGAACTGCTGATCGCGGACGAGCCGGTATCGGCACTGGATGTGACCATTCAGGCGCAGGTATTGTCTTTGATGCAGGAATTACACAAAAAGAAGAACCTTGCAATGCTGTTTATCTCTCATGATCTGCGTACGATGTACCATTTTTGCGATCGTATCCTGATCCTGAACGGTGGCCACATCATTGAAGAGGGCACACCGGATGATCTGTATCGCAATCCGAAAGAAGAATATACGAAACTACTACTGAAGAGTGCCGGGATTGCGAAAGCATAAAATTCCGGCATTTCTTTATATTATGATTAGCGTCTGTAAAAAGGAGCCATGGTATGGTGGAGAAATATTGCAAAACAGACTGGAACGGATTGTTGAATTACTGAATAAAGGAACGTTTATGGCACATGACTAAGGAGTTTTTGGTTTATATTTTTATACAGTTAATGATATTCATACCGGGAATACTACTCGTTATATTGGCGAAAATTTTGTCCATGCCTCAAACAAAAGTAGTTTATTCGTTGACGGATGAAAAATACGCCCAAGTATTCGTATATCGCGTATTCAAAAGAAAACCGAGGTATTTTAAATATGTGTTTCGAAAAAAATCGGATGAAAAATGGAAAGGCGATAAAGTATCCGTAAATTTTAAATCCCGTATATTATTTTTTTTCTTTGGCTTTTCTTTGCATTTGATCATATGGGCGCATGCGTATGAAAAAATTCCCAACATACCCGTTTGTTTGATCAATGCGTTGCTTTGGATCGTGATTGCCTTCATCACAGTGATCACAGATCCGTTAGAAGCCTACTGTCATTTGCTGCGAGATTTAAAAAAGAATGATGACACAGTTAATCTCCCCAAAGAGGGATATGCTTCTTCAGAAGGTATAATTAATGCGTTTTGGAAAGCTATGGATGACTGCTCCGTAGAAAAAATTGAACGATGCTTTGCTAAGGAGATCATCATAGATGATGAACAATATGAAGATAAGCAGACATTTGTAGCTAAAGTGTTCAAGACCGCGCAACAAAACCGCGAATCCGGCATAATATTTCGGAATTATATACCCCATATGAGTGTTAAATTTACAAAGAAGATGCCTGCCTTACAGGCTTATGCGCACTTCGAAGCAGAAGAAGCCTGCCTTAAATATGGAGATGTTTATTCTATGAAACAAGTCGGAAATGAAGAAAATTACGGATTTGAAGACTCTTATCGTATAATAACCATAAAAAGGAATAAAAAATGGTATATTTGCTCTTTTGTTCGTTTTGATCGAGAAAAATTAGAAAACATGAATCACGACATAAATGACACAGGAAAAGTATAAAACATGCTATAATAGGATGCGTATGGCTGTAAATGGCAGTTAACAGAATAAGCAGGTTTATTTAATATGGCAATATTTGCAGTTTCCGATATACACGGATATTTTAATTTGTTTAAAAAAGGTTTAGATTTGATCAGTTTTTCCGATACGGATTTTCTGTATGTGCTGGGCGATGCTATTGATCGCGGCCCGGACGGCATCAAACTCCTTCGGTATATCCAAAATCACAAGAACATGGATCTGCTCATCGGTAATCACGAGCTCATGATGCTGTATTCGGTAAAACCGAACGGCGCCCCGATATGCGACGGCTTTGAAACGAATATCTGGCTGGATTTTAACGGTGGCGAGATCACCTTCAAAAATTATATTGAACTTTCTGAATCTTCACGTAAACGACTGCTCGGATGGCTGAGAAACCGCTATGTGATCAAAACGGTAGAGGTAAACGGTAAGACTTTTTGCTTATCTCATTCTTATTTTGATGAGAGGATCCTGAATAAGCGATATCGCTTTGCATACCCCCGCTTTGTTTATGATGTAGTCTGGAACTCAATATATCGTGAGGATTCCCGCGCATATGGCCTGGATCCGTATTCGAAGCACGACTACACCTTTTTAACGGGCCATGTTCCGATCCAGTATGCCAAAAGAGAAATGCCACCCGAAAAGGTGACCTTTGGATTGTCCGCACTGTGGAATGGCAATATGGCGGATATCGATGGTGGTTGCAGTTATGGGAAAGACTTTTACGACGGAACCGCCGAGCGCGAGAACGGAATGATCTTCCTTCGTTTGGATGACCTGAAGGAGTTTCCGGTAAGATTTGAGTAATGCTGACACAGGGCAATAGTTTTCAAAACGCGAGGATGATGAACGATCATGAATGGCGTTAAAAATATTCTCAAGGGACTGAAAAACGTTATATTCAAAATATTTGGGAAAGCAAGATGGTGGTTTGTGATCTTTGTGGTCACGGCCATCCTTGTAATCGTTTCGACATCGCGAGGATCCATCTATCCGTATACACGCGGCATCACAGATGCAAACGGCAGTTTTGTTTCCTTGTTTTCACCGGACTATATCGAAGGGTTCTCCGTAAACCAAGAGGGGCTGGCAGTGATCGTCACAGACCAGACACTGAATGGTACCGCTTCCGTCCTGCAAATAAATACCAATGAACAGATCTGCGCAACGATCAGCAATGTAACTGTCGATATCTCAACGGATGATTACTTTTATCCGCATGATATGGCGATCACCGATGAGGGCATTATTTATGCGATCCGAAGCGATTTTGATGAAAATGCGATCTGTCTGAAGGATACGATCGTCAAATTATCAAAAGAGTATCGATATCTGGGCGAAGTATGCTCATTCGATTATGATGCCTCGGATCGGAACCGCGGCCTAACTCTAAGTGGATTACATTATTATAATGGCGAGATCACTTTTGCCTCCGTGGACAGGAGCGGAGTGTATCTATATTCTATCGATACAAAGAGTCAGGCTCTTACCAAAAGCGATTTTTATTCGACGGATGAAGACGGCACCTATACGGCATGTGTCATTCCGATGGATGGCAGTTTCATGTTTCTTCGCAGTGACGGGCAGGCATATCAGGTTGCATTTAACGAGTCTTTTAAAGAAAGCATTTATCAATTTGAACTCCAGGCGAACGAGGCGACTACGCGTCCCTATTTTAATATTGCAACCATCGTAAATGGTGACCTCTATGTAGCGCAGAGACAGAATCCCGATGGCATCTATACCTTGAAAGACGGAAAAGTCACAAAAGCGATCGATCTGTCGCTTGTTGCAGAAGATAAATGTTCGCCGATCGTTTCTATGGATTCTTATCGGATGGCAGGAAGCGACAGCGATGCTCTGATCATTTGTTTGAAGGATGGTATCTTTACTTATGCAGATGGTTCTCTGCAGGAACGGCAGCTTCAGATTTCGTTTCATCCGACAGCACTTATGGTACTTAATGCAGTTGTTATTCGTCTGATGATGATTTCCATATATGCGCTGATCATTAACCTTATCATCCGAAAGAAAACACTTTTGTATAAGCATTTGGTCCTTTTACTGCCGGTATTTATTACGCTTACCGCACTTGTAGCAGTAAAGATCTACATTTATTCCGACGAACAGATTGCTCAGAATATGGATGATCAGATGCGTATCATTTGTGAATTGGGCAGGAATTCTTTTGAAGATTACGATTTTTCGAAATTACTACATTCAAATGAGAATACCGGAGCAGCGTATCAGGAGATTTGCGAAAAACTGGAACAATTGGGCGCTTCACAAGACTGGAGCAGAACATATATCTTTTCTATCGTGTATCGCAACGATAAAGAAGAGCTGATCACGCTCTGCGGGGATGATGATGTCTATATGCCGCTCTATTATCGGGAACTTGCCAAATTCACAGACGCTCCGGATTCCAAAGAAGATGTGTTCATTTCAAATGAGGTGAGCTCTTTATGGACGGACAGCCACAGAGACAGTATGATTTCCGGATATGGAAGGATCCATGACATCGATGCGAGCGGAAGATACTATTTGAAGGTTAGTACGGATAATGGCGCGCTCTTTTTGCAAAGAAGAGCTATCCTGTTTAAAGTGTTTTTGTATGGATTCATGATCATTTCCGTAATGACGCTGTTGATCGTAATGCTCACAGCAGGCAATCTACGCGTTATCAAAAAGGCTACCAAAACGGTAAAAGAGATTTCCGAAGGGAACTTATCCTCCAGAATTAACTATAGATCAAAGGATGAGCTTGGCGAGATCTGTTCCGAAGTAAACGAAATGGGTCAAAGTCTGGAACGTCTTTTCAAAGAGAAAGATGCGACAGAGAAATTCTACTATAAATTTGTACCCGAGAAATTTCGAGAGTTGCTCGGAAAAGAAAAGTTTACGGATCTGGCACTGGGTGATGCAAAAAGCAGTGAATTAACCGTTCTGTTTTGCGATATCCGATCCTTCTCGATCAATTCCGAGATGATGACGGCAAAAGAAAATTTCTCTTTTGTAAACGTGATCTATGGTAAGATGGGGCCAATCGTTCGAAAGAACAACGGTTTTGTAGATAAGTACATCGGGGATGCGGTCATGGCATTGTTTGAAAACCCGGGCGATGCTGTGCGATGCGGTATCGAATTGTATCAGGCAATCGTTCTGGATCCGCAGACCGCAAAAGAACTGCACATCAGTGATATCAATATCGGAATCGGAGTACATACCGGTATGTCTATGATCGGTATCGTAGGCGAAGAAGAACGTTTGGCGGGCACCGTGATTTCGGATACCGTAAACCTGAGTTCCAGACTGGAAAGTCTGACCAAGCAATATAAGACTGCCATGCTGGTCTCTAAAGATACGATCGATCGGATACAGGATCCGGAATCTTTGAATTTGCGATATCTCGGTATTGTGCAGGTAGCCGGCGTCAACGAAGTTAAGGCTATTTACGAAGTCCTCGATTGCTTAACCGAAGAGGGCCGAAAAGAACGTATGGCGAATCAGGAAGCCTTTCGCGAGGCAATCCGTCTGTTCCATCTGGGAAGAAGATCCGAGGCTGCGGAAGCTTTACAGGACATCGCCAACGCCGGAACGAACGATTATGTGACCGATCTGTATCTGGATTATATTAAACAAATGTCAGAGGAAGACAAAGCGAATGTATTCCGCTTCGTGAGAAAATAAACAGTTAATCCGGTTGATGATTACACGAAAAGGAAATATTTATGAGAATTAAAAGCATATTATCCGCTATAATTGCAATCGGAAGTTTATGTGCTTGCGGTAATAGTGAACAAGTAAATACTACACAAACGAAGATCCAGCAAAACAGCCCGGAAGAAGAACGGAAACCGACTCCGATTATGGATAAGGATCCGGAGACGACAGTAACGGTAGCAGAAAATCCGACAGCCATTCCTGTGGTTCAGAGTACAGAGGATGATAAAATATTCACCGAGGATGTTGAATCAATAAGTCTACGCTATTATGTAGGATATAATATTGCATCCGGTGATATGCTTACTGCATGGCTTCCTTGTCAGCAGATTGATATGGATGGTGAAGATCTGGAACAAATGTCCGAACAGATTAATCAATTATCAAAGCTTTCTGTTCCGAAAAATGAAGAAGAATATTTGTATAATACAGCTGCTTATGACGATTATGAATTAACGATCAATGATGAATTCATATTATTGATCGGAGAAGAATACGGATATGTGATGGCAAATGCAGATTTATTTGAAATCACGCCGGATATGTATGCTATTTTGGATCGTGTTGTCCAAGAGCATAATGAAAATAATTTATTCAAGACATTAGGCGGTGATCAGATCACTGTAACAGATCAATACGGCAAAGTACTATGGGATGGCGATGATACCGAACAGTTGGAAACGATTCGGTCCACGCAGTATTATGTGGTGAATCCATCGGATGAATGGATCGCCGGTCATCATGTTAAGTATATTATTGACTTGCATAACGGAGATCAATTAGATGTATATTTTGCGCATGTACTTGGAAGGCTACGCCATGCAGATGGCACATATGAGTATGTATATATAGATCATTTGGTAAACTATCTGGATGAGATCTGGTGATGAATAATGCTAATCAAGGAACCGGCTATGTAATGCCTGATATCGGTATAAAAATATAAGCTTTATAAAAAAACAAATTGGAGGATGATATGTACAAACATATCAGTGAATGGCTTAAACAGTTTTCTTCCAGAACGCCCCAAAATAGACAGACCGGAAACATGAACAAAGAGTTAAGAAGAGTACTGCGTTTTTCCGGTTCTACAGATGAAGCGGTTGATTGGGAAAGTGCCGAAAAAGAATACGGAATCATCTTTCCTGAGGACTATAAAGAACTGATCGAAAAACATGGTGCAGGTTCAATCAATGAATGTTTAACGATATTTTCACCGTTTTGTAAAAATCAATATCTCAATATACATTACCAATATAAAGCGATGAAGAAAGCATACTTTGCCATGAAAAAGTCCTTTCCGACAGACTTTCAGTATCAATTTTATGAGAACGGAAAGGGATTGTTTCCATGGGCGATGACCGGTTTTGGGGACGAATTATATTGGAATTATACGGAAGGAAATATCGAAATCGTTGTATATCCGTATAGCGGTGGTGATGATGACAGCCGGGTGTTCCATATGACCATCACAGAATTCCTCTATAAACTGGCAACCCGAAAAGTGGATTGTGATATTTTACCGGAAGATCTTTTAACTCAACATCCGAACATATTTACATCGTATAGCGACAACGACTAAGGACGGCAATATATACTACGGAAAAATCGAAGCTTTTAAGTATGTTGACATTTTGAAATAGTAGGTATTTTATAGAAATACAAAATCAAATTGGAGAATGCAATGAAAGAACAAATAAGAGACTGGCTGGATCATGTATTTGAAAACCAATCTTTCGACAACATTAAGGGAATAGCGTTTAATATATACGAGGATGGAGACGACGCTTGGTCCTTTGAAGTTGTCGGAACAGCAACTTTTGACGAATCCGATTCTGATTGGGCTTGCGATGAAATAACCGATTTCGGAACCCGCGAGAATCCCTTCGCTTGGACTGCTGTTTCCGGATGGGAGAGCATATTGCAGGAAGTATTCAGTATATTACAAGAATATTTAGACAACGGAAAATACTCTGAACTGCTAAAGAGTTTTAACGGAGTCGGCGTTGGCTTTGTGGATGGTGATATGGAGATTCTCTACACTTATAGTCATTCGTAAAATTGCATTAAGGAGGAATTACCATGGTTTTAAAATGAATCCCTTTTTACATTTGTGTGTATGTGAAAACAATCGCAATTTGTCGGGATATCTGTCGGCAAGGAAAATCGGGAAACAGTTTTGAACTGACGACACATTACAACCTGATGGGGGGATTGAATGAAAAGAATTTACACCGTTCAGCACACGCAGTCTGAGCACCATACCAA
>CAMJAP010000003.1 GCA_946403625.1 uncultured Lachnospiraceae bacterium | reverse complement strand
CCAGCTTGTTAATTATCTTAGGATATCTCATTTACAGAAAAACTTTCACACGCTCAATATTACAGCAATGAATCGATCGGATACACTTATTTCTCCGAAGATGTGGTTTGGCTTCCAATTCTCCAGACAAAGGGACGGTTCTTCTGTCTGTCAGACAAAAGAACCGTCCCTTTGACTTATTTTCTCCCAAATAGATCATCCAAACCTATCGTATTCACTACCATCCCGGAATAGCCACCCCTGGCTAATCCTCCGGCGCATACAAGCGTAAGGTGCAATGCTTTCTTAGTCTTTGTTTCATTCCGAAAAGCATTCATTTTGTTCTCAAGTGACTTAGCATAGTCACCGTCTATTTCAAACGGGCCGGTGGAATACTTTATCTCACAAATATTGATCACATTGTCAGTCCTGTCGATCAAAAGGTCTATCTGGGCCCCCGGAGCAGACTTCGAACTCCTCCACGCATATTCCGCGCTTTCTATTCCGGATATCCCCAAGGCAGCCTTAATCTGCGACACATGATTCAAACATACGGTTTCAAAAGCAAGTCCGCTCCATGCGTAATACCCCGGTGTTCCCAGATGTTTCATCCAGGATGACACCTTTTTCTTTTCCAGAAAGGTAAGACAAAACAGCGTAAACGGATCCGTTATTTGAAAAAAGCCCCCCTTACTCCCCTTCATAAACCCTTGATACTTTCTTATAAATCCGCATTCCTCCAGTTCACTCAAAGCCTTCGTCAGAAGGGCACCGTCAGCTATCTTTGTTTCATCAGAAACTTCCTGTCTGGTAAGTCCCGTCCGCCGCTTTGCCAATGCCCGGATAATTGCCAAGTGCTTTTCCGAATTTCTGAAGAGTGACCGGAAGCTCCGTTCAAACTCGTGATAAAGAGCCCCCTTCTCATCAAACAAAAGCACATCTATATTTTGAATCAGGCTCATGCGCCTGCTGATCAGTCCGAGATAATATGGAACACCCCCAAAAACCATGTAGCTCATGATAACATCCCGGTCTCCCAATTGAATTCCTTCCGAGCGGAAATATTCTTCGCATTCCTTCAGTGTAAACGGCATGAGGTGGATCTGTCTTGTGACACGATTATAGAACCCGCCTTTATCCGTAAGAATGTTCCCTATGATCCACGAGGTTGCGGATCCGCACACGATAAGCACCAAATCGGACTGAGAAGATGCCCATGAATTCCAAAAATGATCCAGTGCCGCTTTGAAATTTGATTTGGGCGTATCCATCCAGGGAAGTTCGTCAAGGAAAACCACCCTTCGCCCAGATACGGGATCCCTGGTTATCTTGTCACTTTCCAACAATCTTTTTAATCTGCCAAATGCCTCTCTCCAATTTTCCGGCCGTCCTTCTTCTTCAGAACCGTACTCCTTCAGGCTTTCGGCAAAATACCCCAGCTGTTCTGACATATTCACATCATTGACGCCCGTAGCGTAAAACGAAAACCTGTGATCAAAATACTCCCTGATAAGAAAAGTTTTTCCAATGCGTCTTCTGCCATATACCACCATAAACTCCGGGCGCCCGGAATCCAGGCAGTCTGAAAGCATTTTTTGTTCCTCTCTTCTCCCGATTATGTTCATGATGCGCCGCCTCCGATTATAGTTGTCTGAAAATGTATTCCAAACATCTTTTCAGACACATTTGGTATGTTTATTACATCATACTTGTCTGTTTTTTATATAATACAATAAATAAGCTAAAATTGCAACGCCTAAATTACAGTTTATAAATATCACAAGGGGGTGAAAACCAACAGACAAAGGGACGGTTCTTCTGCGATCAAAACTCTACCAGCGTTCCCCAATACTCCAGCAGTCGCTTTTTCAGTTCCGCTTTATTCTTCGGCTTCTTTTTGCTATGGATCACCGCCTCGGATCCGCGGATCAGGAGCCACGCAAGAGTCTCTGCCTCCACATCCAGTTTCTTTTTTATGGTGCCTTCTGCTTCCTGCTTTGCAAGATACGCTGCGATCGGTCCTGCCATCGTCTGAAATGTCTTGTCCCGCAGCGCGCTCTGAACCGTCCAGTGCAGCCGGTCTCCCTGCAGCACCTCGCTATATACTTTTGTACTTTTGATAAACACATCCAAAAAACGATCCGTCACTTCTTCCATTCCCAGCCCGTCCTGCTGCAGGATCCCGCTGATCTGCCCGGAATAGTCCGTCAGGAAGTTTTCCACCACCGCCTCAAACAACGCCTCTTTGGAAGGGAAGAAATGATAGAAACTACCGGCAACCACATCCGCCTCTTCCAATATCATCTTGACCGAAGTCGCTTCAAATCCATATGCAAAAAACACTTTTGTAGCCGCAGCCACGATCTTTTCTCTTGTCTCTCCACGCTTAGCCATGGTTCTTCTCCCTGCTCTTTTGATCCGCACTTTCCCGATCTTTGCACAGATCCGCCGCTGTGATATACGGATTGCGATACAGCTTTCGTTTCGGCGGCAATCCCATGATTTTTACCAGCGGCGTCTTGGAAGTGGATGCATCCAACAGTTTCCGGTCGCCCCCGGTGATCTCATATCCGATCGCTCGTTTCGGACAATTGACCACACACGCCATACAATTGGCACAATGATGATGAAATACCGGCTTGCCGTTCTCCATAGTAAGATTCTTGCACGGACATACCCTGGTGCACAGTCCGCATGAGATACACACATCACTGACCGTAAACGGGTTATCCGCATATTTTTGCAGTTCCAGATACGGCCCCATAAACGAACGCATCCGCCATCGGAGCATCCGGCTGCTGTGCGGGATCGGTCTGTGTTTTCGTTCCGCAATCTCCGCTGCGATCTTTTTCAATTTGCGTTCCGTTGCCGGCACACGCAGTTTCGGTGACGGGAACGGCGGATACACGATCACATAGTTCGCCACGCTGTGTACCAGATTCCCATAGGCAATGCGGATGCCTTTCTTCGAAAGCAGTGACGCCAGCCGTTCACATGCTATACCGCAGATAAAACTCGGCATCGCTACCACGAAAACATACGCATCTTTATTGATCTCCAGACGTTTCACAAAGGAGATCGCCGGTGCAGGCATCGTCCAATGATAGACCGGATAGACAAAGCCGACCACATCACAATCCGTTGCCGGCACATCCTCCGGACGCGAGCGCATCGATACGATCTCTGCATTGTCCAATCCCGCCGCGATCACTCTCGCTGCCCGCATACTGTTCCCTGTACCGGTAAAATAATAGATCCGTGCTTTCATATCCGCGCCCTCCTATAATTAGAATATCGTTCTATTTTCAAGATAGCATCGTGCCTGTCCTTTGTCAACATTATTTTAGAATATCGTTCTAATTTAAAAGTGCCTGCCACCGCGTGACAGGCACCTTTTCCTTATGCACAGAATCCTGAGTTTGTATAGTATTGCGACTGCGCTGCAAACATTTCGGCATAGATCCCGTTTTCTTTTTTAACAAGTTCTTCGTGCGTACCGTACTCCCGAATGGTCTTGTCGGAGAATACGGCAATGCGATCGCAAAACTTACAGCTGGAAAGCCGGTGAGATATGTAGATCGCAGACTTACCGCCCACAAGTGTATCAAACTTTTTATAAATGTCGTATTCGGCGATCGGATCTAATGCTGCCGTAGGCTCATCCAGTATGACGATCGGCGCATTTCTGTATAACGCCCTGCTGATCGCTGCCTTCTGACGCTGACCACCCGAAAGCTCTGTTCCATGTTCATCAAAACTCTTAAACAGCAGGGTATCCATGCCTTCATCCAGTTTGATCGCATCTTCATACAGTCCGGAAAGTTTCAGCGACTCTTCCACTTTGGTTTCATCCATATCTTCATCTGCCCGGCCCATAGCCACATTATCCTTGAGCGAGAAAGCAAACAACTGGAAGTCCTGGAACACCACGGCAAAAAGCTTTCTGTATTCTTCGATGGAATAATCCTTGATGTCTACACCGTCGATCAGTATACGGCCTTCGCTCACATCATAGAGCCTGCACAGCAGTTTTATAAAAGTCGTCTTTCCTGCTCCGTTCAATCCCACGATGGATAAGTGTTCCCCGGACCTGATCTTTATGTTCACATTCTTAAGCACATATTCTTCTGCCCTCGGATATTTAAAGGACACATTTTCAAAGACGATCTCGTGCTCACCTTCCCGGATCTTTTCGCTGCCCTTAGAAAGCGCATCCGGATAATCCAGATATACCAGGAACTGATATGCGTATCCGCACTTTTCCGTTAGGCTCTGAACGCCCTTGCCGATCCCCAGCAAACTCTGGTAAAGCCTGCTGGCTGCGGAAATGCACATGGTCAGATCGCCCAGTGTCAAAAAACCTTTCAGTGTGCGGTAACCGATATAGAAATAGCTCAGCGCATCCCGGAAAGCATTTACGATATTTCCCTTGTAATCGTTCTTTACCGTACCTTCCGAACGATTCCTGAACACTTCCACGCTTTCGTTTCCGAACTTTGCGGCCCTTCTGCTCATCAGATCACTGCTGTCATAAAGTCTGGCATCCTTGCCGAATTTTTGCGACGCCACCTCATACAGATAATAGAAAAACAGGCGGTTCAGTTTGCCCAGTTTCATAAACGCTTCCGTAGCGATCTTCTGTGAGCGGAAGTTAAAGTAAGTGATGAGTCCCATGCCAATGATCTGTATCGGCAAGATCAGCGGACAGTAAAACATAAACAATGTGACGGATGTGAGCATCAGCGCTATGTTATAAGCCACGCTGCATACGACACCCAGCATACCCGTGATCCCTCCGCTGTACCAGGATATTCCCTCCTGTGCCTTGGTCCGCTGGTCCAGCACCTCGGGATCTTCCGTGTGCTGGAAATCCATATCCATACTCTTTTCGCACAGCCTGTATGTAAGTATACGATCCAGATATACCGAGCAGTAAGCCAGCGACGAATCGGCTATGTTCCCCAGCGTCCTGGATAAAAGCTCCGCGCCCACCGTAAGTACCACATACCGGATCGCATTATGAAGATGCACATCCACTGCCGCGCCTTCGCTAATGGCCACCACTTCATCCACCAGGAGTTTGGGCAGCAACAGGAGTTTGAGTTCTCCCAGGATCAGTCCTATGAGCTTGATAAAGTAGAGTAAAAATACGATCTTCTTTTCCTGCCATGCGGTCTTAAAAACATACTTCAGTGTATGACGCGTCATAAACCATACGCCGGGTTTATCGTCCTTCTTCTGCGTTTTCGCTTTCACCCGCTTCTCCTCCTTCCACATAATATGCTGCCTGGACGGTAAACATCTCACTGTAGGCGCCGCCTGCTCCCAGCAGTTCATCGTGAGTACCGTACTCCGCCATCTCACCGTCCACGAACATCGCCACATGATCACAAAATCTGGTAGAACTTAATCTGTGGCTGATATAGACCGCCGTTCGGTTCCCGATCAGTTTGTTGAAATCCTCATAAAGCTTTGCTTCCGCCAGTGCATCCAGCGCCGCAGTGGGCTCATCCAGCACCACCACCGGCCCGTTCTTATAAAGCGCTCTGGCCAGTGCGATCTTTTGTTTTTCGCCGCCGGAGAAATCCACACCGTCATCGTATACGACTTTCAGCACTTCCGTATCTATGCCGTCCTTCAGTTCCTCCACCGCTTTTTTCATACCCGCATCTTCCAGGCACTGCGCGGCCCTGCGATCATCGGTATCCTCCATATCCTTCATAGAAACATTTGCTTTTAACGGGAACGCAAACATCCATACATCCTGAAATACCGGTGAGAACAATTTGTAGTATTCTTTTCGTTCATACTTTGCAATATCCTCTCCGTTAAGCAGTATGCGCCCTTCGGTAGGTTCATAGAGCCTGAGCAAAAGTTTGATAAAGGTTGACTTGCCTGCGCCGTTCAGTCCTACTACTGCCAGTTTTTCTCCGGCTTTTATCGTAATGTTCAGATTCTTCAATGCATACTTTTCCGCACCGGGATATTGGAACGATACATTCTCAAAGGTGAACTCATAGTCATCGTATGCAGGTAATTTCTCACCCTCATCTTCATGCACATCCCCGATGTCCATGAAACTGCGGAAGTCATCCACCTCACGGCTTTTGGCCAGCAGATCACTTACCCGGTCTAATAAACTGCCGGTGAACTGAAAGAAAGTTGCCGCCGATCCCAGGTACAAGCTGAAGTTACCGATAGTCAGATTCTTATGTATCACCGACCAGATCAGCCACGCATACAATCCAAGCGATGCCAACGCCCATAATATATTTCCGAACAGTCCGCAGATCCACCAGCGGATCTCATTATTTCTGGATGCTTCCAGGCGTTCTTTACTGATCTCGCGGTATTTCTTTATCAGGTAATCCTTAAGGCCGTACATCCGGATATCTTTTGCAAAGTTAAAGTCCGTAAAGGTATTCTGAAGGTAATAGTCCTTACGCCACCATGTAGAGAGCGGATCCCAGATCTTTGCTTTGCAGACCTTGTTGGTCCTGTTCTTGATCAGGAAGGTCACAAATGCAATGACTGTCAGCGCTGCCATTACATATACGCTTAAGGTTCCCATGATGCAAAGTCCCGTCAGCACTACAAAGAAATCTCCTGCGGAATTCTCCATAAGGTGCATCATGCCTTCCACACCGTTGTTGTTCCCGTTGCATGAATTCCCCGCCTTCTGGTAGCAGTCCATGGCATCCTTATCTTCCAGATACTCATAGGGCATGGTCATGAACTTCACATTCTTTTTGATGATCAGGTCGAAGCGCGCTCCGATATATCTCCACCACTGCGCCCATGTCCAGGACTGCAGCATCGTAAACACCGCCTGTATCACAAAGGTGATGCAGATAATGAACAGCAGTTTCTCCGCCGTATCCTTCCTTGTCACCACATCGATCACAAACTTTGACATAAAGGTCCAAAGGTATGCCGCTACGGGCGTACAGATCGCCGACATGACGATCACCAGTGCCGTAGTCTTATCATAGCGGTACATCTCCTTTGCGATGTAACCAAGGTTCTTTAGCGGCCCGTATTCTTTGTGAAATTTATTTTTTTCTTCCTCTTTTTTCGTCTTCATTTTTTCCCCCACTTTGTTTCTTCTTCAGCCAGCTCACTCTTCTGCAATCCATCTGCATGGAATAGCCCTGCGGAGCGTCAACATATTCTCCGGCAATCATCATAAGTCCCATGAACAAACCGCCGACAACGCTGTCAACGCCATAAATCTCATTTTCTTTTTCCATAGTAACTTCGCGAACAAACTTGATCGGTTTCACTCCTTTTCCGGTCGTGATGCGTTGCAGTTCCTTCAAAGTTGCTTCTACTTTACTCTTCTTTATCCCGGTCGCTTTGGCTATCGTATCGATCCCCGCATACTCTCCCTGCTCCAGAGAATACAGATAGGCCATGATCGTTATATTCTCTCTGTCCGACAATAACTGAAACAGTGCTTCTACCTTTTCCGTATTCTGAAAGAGATCGTCCAGCACATTCTTATCGGTCGGATCGTGCAGGAACAAATAAAAATCATTGTCTTCACGCAATCCTGCATAGGAATAAAACACATTATCCACTACTGCCGAAGCCATTTTGGGATAATCAATCGGGTCAGTCGGTCTTTCCCAATAGTGTTCGTTGTTGACCCAGCTTCCGGTCTGTATCGCCCAGATGATATTCTTGATCAGCTTGGCAAAATTTTTGTGTTCATCAATTCTTCCGCTTTTCTCATAATCGTCGATGGACACTTCTCTCACCTTTTCAAATACCATCTGTTCAAAAGATTTATCTCTGTCCGTCCTGCCATAAAGATAATCAATCGATACTTCGAAAAAATCGGCGATCCTGGGCAGCAGATCTCCTTCCGGATAACTGCCGTTCTCCCATTTGGATACCGCCTGGGGGCTTACCCCCAAATGCGACGCCAGTTGCTCCTGCGTGACTTTTCTTTCCTTGCGCAGCATTTGCAGTGTCGTCGAAAAACTGTTATTTGCCATATACACTACCTCCCGTCCGGAACATTATGTATTTCTCATCACGATCGATCATTCCCCGGTGGAACAATGTCAATATAACACTATTTTGCGTTGAGTACAATCTTTCATATCAAGCATAGGTAGAATTGCAGTGTAGAAATCCGCCATTTTCAACTATCGGTTGACTTTTTGTCAAAATATGTAAAAAGAGCAGGAATGCTTTGACACATCCCTGCCCTCGTCCGTAATCACGAGATCTGTCACCGTCGGCAACAGGCAGCTAATCATAAATACTCTTCCGCGTAGCTCCACAATAGATCCTGCAGTTCTTCATCCAGATATTCGTATTCGTCCGGAATGTTCATTGTGATGATCTTCTTACCGGAAGCCTCCTCCGCATAGTTTTCCTTGATCCTGCGAAGATGCTTCTTCTCAAAACAGAATATCATATCTGCCCATCCGATCAGTCCCGGCGTCAGTTTCACCCTCGAATTCTTTTCCGTTCCGGCGGAACGAACCGTATGTCCGTTATATCCGTTTAATATTTTTTCCGCCGTCAGGCTTCTTCTTTTATTCTGACTGCATACAAACAATATGTTCATTTACTGATTCCCTATATGTCTGATATACCAGCTGTAACCACCAAAGATCAGATTCTTTTCATTATTGTTAAATATTAGTGCCAGCGTTTCCTGCATCCACGCTTTTGCTTCTACTTCCGATATCGCACCGCTGTTGATGGCTGCATTTACATTGGACTGGATCATCATAAAATCAACAAACGCATCGAGCTCAAACGGATATGTCATTTCATACTCCGTCTGTTTCTCCATATACAATCCTTCCGCCAGATCTTCCTGCTTCCATTTATTTTCTTTTCTGGGCGGTTTCGGAAATCTCTTCAGGTATTCTTCCTCGTACCATTCTGTATATTCCGCATTCCCTTCCATACGATCCGTAATGCCGAAATCATAGATAAGGATGATCGCGTTATCTGCACACACTTCTTTCATGTTTCGCATAAAGCGCTGTTCATCCACCCAATTGATGCAACCGGCCGCCGTTACGATATCGTATTTTTCCTGCGGCATCACCGTCTCTTCCGCCTTTGCCACATAGAAGGAATACGCCGTACCATCACGGTATACTTCTTTGCACACATCGATCATAGCTTCAGAAATATCCGTCCCCGTTACTTGATCACTTATAAGACGCAACGCTTTTGCAGACAAGCCGGCACCGCATCCTACATCCAGTCCGTTTCGGAATTTAAAACTCTCCGAAAGATCCAGGTCTTTTTTCACCGCTTCGATCACACTTTTATGAAGCCACGGTCTTTTCAAATAACCTTCCGCGATACGCTTTGTATCAAACGATTTATTATCCATAAAGCATCCTTACGCTTCCTCACCCATCACTTTACGGATCTCCGTAACCATGATCCGGCTATGTTCCACGGAAAGCCGTCCGCGCAGCAACGGGATCAGGTTCATCAATACATTCCAGATCCGGTCGGATAAGGATGTGATATTCGCCTCTGCCAGTTTGATCTGCTCGGAAAAACTGATACCCACATTGTAGGTCAGCATCAATTCCTGCACTCTTTTCTGCATCGCATCCTGACGGGTATAAATATCCGTCTGTCCTGCCTGTACCGGCAAGTGTAAAAACGCTTCGCCCTCATCGATGTCCCGTCGCAACTGTTCGTTATAGACATCGTTGGTGCAGCGCATCGCCTGCAGCAGTTCCAGTTCTTTCAACAGTTCAATGCGCTGTCCTGCCAGATCACTGCTGAGTCCGTCCAGTCGCTCTTCCTTTTGCGCCATCTTTTTGATATCGGTCTCTCCTGCAATTGCCAGCAGTTCCTCAAACAGCTGATTCACCTTGCTGTAATCTTCTCCCTGGATCCGGTCCGTCACCACTTTATTCACATCAGCCAGTTTATTCTGACTGGTCCGCCCCAGATGCAATATTGCCGACATATCTGCAAAGCGTTCTGCATTCATTTCGCTCATGAATCACTCTTCTCCTTATTGGTTTCCCTTACTCCGAAATCTCCCGGATTCGTCCCGCTGTACCTCTGTTTTATTCATATAGTCACGGTACTTCGGCACCTGTATCGAATCGTTCAGTTTTAACTGTTCAAAAAAGATCGCCGCATCTTCGTAAATATTCTTCCCTTTCAGTCCCATCTCGATGGGCGAACGGATCAGGATCGTGTTATCACCGATGTTCATACACTGCTTCAAAATAGGTTCCGGCAATACGCTTCCGTAGCCCCGTCCCCAATTCTGCTGAAACGGCATCGATTCTTTCACGCGCACCAAAAGTCTGCGGATGAACTCGCGTCCGCACAAAGGATAATAGCATTTACCGACATTCAGCAACTGCCCGGGTTTCTTCAGCATGACTTCTGCAATAAAAATCTCGTTCGCCAGATAGCTCGCCTCAAACGCATAAAGATTCACACCGATGTTTTGCTGCTCATACAAACTGATCAGGTTCAGCGTCAGGATCCCGCGGTTGATGATCTGCTCCTGCGTCGTCACACCGCTGTACACCAGATTGATATACAGATCGACAAACTTCTTTTCCTTCACCCGGTCAAGACGATACATGGTCTTGGGTGTTCCCGCAACAAAATTCGGAATATGCGGCCTGGAACCGACGACTGCAGGCACACTGCGGCGGAAGTACTCATACTTCACATTGGCCGACTCCAGTTCCTTCTTCACCTGCAGAAACAGATCAAATCCGTTCTCATATCCGCCATGGCAATACCGGATCGCCTTCGCCAGGGATTCCCCGGCAAAGCTTTCCGGCATCTCCACGCTCTTCTGCACCGGAAAGATCTCTTTGTTCACCTTCGGTCCGCCCTCCAGATACATCTCCAGTTCCGTCAGTGAGTGAAAATCCATGCGGTATATGCTATATGTTTTATTGTCCAGCGTTATTCTGTACGGCTTTATTTTCATACGCCTTTTCTTTTCTTTCTTGCTTCATCTGCTACCTGTGCAAACACCTGATAAACGCCAAATGCTCCGGATCCTTTTTTCAACCGTTTGGAAATATCTTCCTTCAAAAAGCCCAAATACTCCGGCTCTTTCGTCTGCACGAATTCATAACTCATGATCTTTTGCGGTGTGAAGCTGCCGTTATCCAGATACATCTTCACGCGGTAAGAATCTCTGGTCGTAAAGATACCCTGTGCCGGAATGCCGCAGGCCGTCTCCCAGTCATCGGTAGCTGCACGGAATGCGCATGCAAATTCGAACCAGTCCGGATAATCCCGCAGGATCATCTGCTCTACACGGTTATCATAATCCACATAGATCGGGATCATACGCTGCTGTACGGATTCCTCGATCTTTTCACGGGTCGAATAGTTCATATCGGCACCGGATCCGTCCGTATTACCGGCTGCGATCACGCGGAAGTTCGGATGCTTATCCACATACTCCCCGCCCGGGAAGCAATATCCTGCCTTCTGGCTGTTGGACAAAAACGAATTCAGTTTGACCGTTGCTTTGCTGTTACCGTTATCGAGCTCGTCGCAGAAAGCGATACCGCCGTACTTATACAGACGATAGAAATTCGACTCACTGTATTCGCCCATTGCCGTTACATAGCCCAGAATGTCATATTCTTCATTAATATAACCAATATCAAAAAGTTCGATCCCCAGGATCTCTCCGATCTGACGGGTCATATAAGTCTTACCGCAGCCGGAAGGTCCGATCAGATACGGGTTTACTTCTTCCATCACGGCGGTAAGCACATCGTCGAACATTTCGTGGAAGATCTCGCCCTGCTCCATTCTGCGCTGCTTTTCCTTCATGGCAATGCTGTAGCGTTTCTGGAACGGGATGTTTCGATCCAGCAGGGGATTGACGGTCGGGATCGGCCGTTCCTCTCTGCCCTTACCGCCGCGATAGAACGGCATTGCCGGAGCATCGGCGGGAGCGGCTGCTACCTGCTGCACGGGTGCGGCAACCGGTACTTCCTTTACCTCCACCGTTTTTTCCTGCACATCCGTTCCGAGTTTTTCGATCATCACGTCGTTCAGAAGTGTCAGTTTCTCCAGTTTATCCAGCAGGTCTTTGTCTTCCTTGGCCCGCTTGGATGCCTCCATCAGCTTGCCGTTTGTATTCGCCGCACTGTTCAGACGCGCAATGGCAGCTTCCGCATCTTTGCTCAGAGACGCGATCTCCGCCGATGTGGTTGCCGTCAGCGCTTTCGCCATGCCTTTGTACTTCGTCATTTCCGATTCTGCTTCCGAGAACAGTTCTTTCAGGAAGATCTCCTTCTCCAAAAAGATGGATTTCTTTTGCGATTCGGCATATTCCTGCAATACGGCGTCCAGCTTTTCTCCCGCGCTCTTTACCTTGGTATCCAAAAGTATTTCCGCATTCTTGGCATTTTCCTTGGTTCTCTCATCCATCTCCTGCATGATGCGCTCGATGTCATGATTCTTTCTGTCCAACGCCTCCAGAACGTTCTTTCCGCTCTCCACGGTCAGAGACGCCGTCTGTACATTCTTCTCCACCTGCGCCAGACGAACCGGATCGATGTCATACAGACCGTTGGTACGCTGCATCTTCCACAGTTCCTGCTTCAAAACCTCATCAAAACTATCCGGTGCCGTTTCCGATAACAGCCGCGCCGTCTTTAACAGATATGCCAGATAAGCATCATCGTCGATCAAAAACTGACGAACTTCCAATGCATGATCTTTGAGCACCGTAAATGCATTCAGGCCGTTCTGCTGCTCCGCAAGCACATTTACCAGTGTCAGGTACTGCATCTTATCCGAAAAGGACGCAAACAGATACGGATCAAAAAAGCCCTTCATCAGCAGACCGTTCTGACCTGCCAGATGTTTAAAGACTTCTACTTTTTCATCAAAATCCGGAGTATTCTCTCCCAGCAAAAACAGGTGGTCATAGATCGTTGCCGCATTATACACCAGCACAGGGAATGTATCGGAATGCTGCGTCTTTTCGCGGATCATCTCCAAGATCTCCAGGTAGAGCGCCAGCGGTTTGATCCTGGGCTCTTCCTTTCCGTTCTTCATTTTCTCCAGACCGTCGATCAATACCTGGATTGCGTCTGCGATGGACGGTTTCTTCGCCATATCCATACGCAACTCATCCAGAATTTTGTTCAGTTTTCTGTTCAATGTTACTTTTCCGATATTGGTATAGTTATTTGCCATCTTTTCCTCTCCTTGTTTGCGCCGTCTTATGCACGGTCCGTTCCTGTGTTCTCTGCTTTATAATATCTGCCTGCGTATCGCTCCTGATATCTGCCCTCTCCCGGCGGATCCAGATCCAGCAGATGCAATTCCGTAATATCGCTTCGTTCGTACAAACGGAACGAATACTCTCCGAATGCAAGCGGCGCATCGCCCTCTCCGGTCAGATAACGAAAACACAATACATAACTGATCGTCAGATCACTTTCCGTCGTCATCAGCACACGATATTCCGTACCATTGACCGATGCGCTCAGAATGCGTTCTCCCCAGGGAAGTTCACAGACATTCCATTCCCCGGCTCCGATCCCTAAAAGCTGCTGACAGCGTTCCGTCGGTACAATCCCGCTTCCCGCAGCGCATTCGCTCTCCACGGTAAACATGGTTTCGCCCTCGCTTCCGGCATCGGACCCGTCCGCCGAAAAACTCACCTTCTGGTGCAGTTCGTGGGAAACAAAACCGGTCTGCTTTTTCATAACAAAGAACAGATTTCCCTGATACTGGTAATAACTGTCGTAATAGGAAACCGTGATCCTGTCATACCCGAATGTGATCTCGATCTTTAAGGCATTGCCGTCCGAAAGCACATTGCGCACCATAATATCATAGCATTCGCCGGCCATCGAAAAGATCTGATACGGGAATTGCAGATGCTTTTCTCCCCGCATCGCATGTAAAATGCCTTTTCCGAACCATTGTCTGGGTAATGTGTCAAAGACGATCGGATCCTTTTTTTCTTCCGCAGATGCCGGATCCTTTCCGTTATAAAGAGATTCCAGAACATAACGGATGATCGGCACCAGATACAATGCACAGAATGCCTTCGGCAACAGTATCGGCACCGAAACCTGTGTATATCCCTCCAGCTTTTTTTCAAAATCCTCTGTCCGGAATGCGTTTGCCTGTTTCAGCACCCGTATCGTTTCTTCATCTGTCAGGATCTCATTTGCGGATGCTTCTCTTTCATATACAAGCGCGATCCGCTCAAACAATTCCTTAAAATGCGTATCCCCATTGCACATGTTGATCGTCTGATCCCCATAGTACGCCAGTATACCGCACATCGGTCCTTCTCCGCCGAAAAGCCGGTAGAAATGGACCATCTTCAGCCCTTTTATGGTCGCGATCCGATTTGCGATCTCTCTTTCTTTCAACCGCTACCTTCTCCTTTCGCCAATCCGTTCTTGGTCATTTTTTAAACATAACATAAATATACCATGTCCGCCCCCGGCTAACAATGGTATTTCGATTAGAAAATATGCTACCGCAGGTTGCGTTTTCACCCCATTCCGCGCCCTCTCTTGTTTGCCCTCGCGCATTTACTACGCATTTTGCATTTTAATCCCAAATAGTAACAACAATTTGTTGTATTCTAACAAAAAATATACTTCTTTTGTTGTATCTCTATGACAAATATGATAAAATAAAGGCGTGATGTTTGTATTGGGGGTGCTTAGGGGAGATGAAGCATAAAATAGCGGTATACGGAAACGGATGGAATCTGGAAGCTCTTCAGCAAACGCTCGAAGGCGTGAAACGCTATGCTGAACTGGAAGACTTTGATACCTTTGTTTTCTTAAGTTACGCATCCTACAGTGTGCATACCACTCTGACTCAGGGACAGCTGAACCTCTATCAATTGGGGGATCTGTCTTCTTTTGACGGGATCATCGTTTTATCCGCAACTCTCAATTCACCACCTACTGCAATCGAACTCTGCCGCAAGGCAAAAGATCTGGGCGTACCTGTGGTCAGTATCGGTATGGATATTGACGACATTCCTTCCATCCGCGTGCGCAACCGTGACGGTATGGAAGCGCTGGTGACGCATCTTGTCGAAGAACACCATGTAAAACATGTCGTATTTATGGGCGGTACTCCCGACCATGTGGATAGTATTGAACGTCTCGAAATCACCCGTGAGGTATTGGCTGCGCATGGCATCACACTGGAGCCGGGAGATATCTGCTACGGCAACTGGAACAATGCGGATCCCAGCTACCTGATCCGGGAAATGGTTTCCACCAATCCTTCCCTGCCGGATGCGATCATCTGCGCCAACGATGTAATGGCCCTGTCCGTCTCTTCCGAACTGCTCCGTTTGGGCTATTCCCTTCCGGAGGATGTGATCGTGACCGGTTATGATCATGGCAGTGAAGGAACCACCTTCTACCCGTCTCTGTGCACGGTCAGCCCCAACTTCCAAAAGGTCGGCTACCGCAGCTGCGAGATGCTGTTTGACCAGATCCTCGGAAAGCCGATAGAAACCAGGCTCTCGCTTCCGTCCGTTTTCGTACCGGGCGAAAGCTGCCGGTGTTCGGGCGGGCGTGACTATGTAAAGATCCGTCAGGAATTTTGCCAGACCTCGTATCACAAGCATTTGCAGTTCAATATCTTAGAACAACGCGAGCGACTCCTGGCAATGCGCATCACCGGATTGACGGATTACCCGTCCTTAAAGCCGGTGCTGAGCAAGCACTATGCAGCCGACCACAGCTGTGAAGGCGACTCCTTTGCCATCGTACTGTGTCCGGACTATTTTGAAAATCCGCTGACGCCATCTGCCGAGATCTTTGATATCAATGACCCATTCCGCTTCCCTATGGATGTGGTGGTGTCCTGGCTGAACGGAAAAGAAGTGCAGGATGCGCATCTGCACGGACGTGAGCTGATCCCAGGTTACCAAAAAGCCCCCGGCGAGCAGCACATCTACTATTTCTGTGCGCTGCACAACTACGAATACGACTACGGATATATCATCTTTGCGGATGATGCTTATGTATTGGATTCCAGCAATCTCTTCTCGTATCTGGAAAAAGTACAGCAGTCCCTGATGCAGCTGCGCAGTAATCTGCGTCTGGATATGTTGAATCAGGATCTGAAACGCATTTATGACAAGGATCCGATGACCGGCCTGTATACCCGCTTTGTTTATGAGAACAAGGTCGACCCCATCTTTGAAACCTGCACCCGCCTGAAGCAGACGATGACGGTTATGTTTGTTGATATCAACTATATGAAGCGGATCAACGACCACTACGGGCATCTGCAAGGCGATATCGCGATCCGTATCGTGGCCAATGCCATTCGGGATAACATCCAGCCCGACTGGATCGGCGTACGATTCGGCGGTGACGAATTCCTCATCATCGCACCGGACAGCGGCGAAGAAACCGCTGCGGATCTGAAAGAACGGCTGTTGGGGATCCTGGAAGAAAACAACAGCACTTCCGGGCGTCCTTACAAGATCACCGTCAGCTGTGCTTATGTAGTGACCAATCCTTCCTCCGGCAAGATGTTGGAAGATTATGTCCGAGAAGCCGACCAGTTGATGTATCGCATCAAACAGGAAGTGCACGCTAAGGACGGGCAGCCGAGGAGCTAACAACTATAGGGGTGGCCCCTCATCCGCCCTTTGGGGGGAAAACAAAAAAACCGTCGTTATCGCTAACGACGGTTCTTTTATTTCTTACTATTATGCAGTTCTTAGAACTTGCCAGCCTTTGCAGCTTCTTCGATGGATACAGCGGTGGAAACCGTCATACCTACCATCGGGTTGTTACCTGCACCGATCAGACCCATCATTTCTACGTGAGCCGGAACGGAGGAGGAACCTGCGAACTGAGCATCGCTGTGCATACGGCCCATGGTATCGGTCATACCGTAGGAAGCCGGACCTGCAGCCATGTTATCCGGGTGAAGGGTACGGCCTGTACCACCACCGGAAGCAACGGAGAAGTACTTCTTACCAGCTTCTACGCGCTCTTTCTTGTAGGTACCTGCAACCGGATGCTGGAAACGGGTCGGGTTGGTGGAGTTACCGGTAATGGATACGTCCACGTTCTCCTTCCACATGATCGCAACACCTTCCTGTACGTCGTTTGCGCCGTAGCAGTTAACCTTTGCACGCGGTGACTCCGGATCTTTGGAGTAGCACTTGCGGAATACTTCCTCAACCTCACCGGTGAAGTAGTTGTACTTGGTCTCTACATAAGTAAAGCCGTTGATACGGGAGATGATCTGAGCAGCATCCTTACCAAGACCGTTCAGAATAACGCGCAGCGGTTTCTGACGAACCTTGTTAGCCTTCTCAGCGATACCGATCGCACCTTCTGCAGCTGCGAAAGACTCGTGACCAGCCAGGAATGCGAAGCACTCGGTATCCTCTTCCAGAAGCATCTTACCAAGGTTACCATGGCCAAGACCTACCTTACGACGGTCAGCAACGGAACCCGGGATGCAGAATGCCTGCAGGCCGATACCGATTGCTGCAGCAGCCTCGGAAGCCTTGCGGCAGTTCTTCTTGATTGCGATAGCAGCACCAACGGTGTATGCCCACTTTGCATTTTCGAAGCAGATCGGCTGAATGCCTTCGATCAGCTTATATACATCAATACCAGCAGCCTCAGTGATCTCCTTGCACTCTTCGATGGAAGAAATGCCATACTCTTTCAGACAAGCAAGGATCTGCGGCTCTCTTCTTTCATATGATTCAAATAATGCCATCTTTTTTTCTCCTCCTTACTCGTGTCTGGGGTTAATGAATCTTGCAGCATCTGCTACACGACCATACTGACCGGATGCCTTCTGCAGAGCGGTAGCTGCATCGTCACCCTTCTGGATGAACTCCATCATCTTGCCGAAGTTTACATACTTGTAGCCGATGATCTCATCGTTCTCATCCAGAGCCAGCTCGGTAATATAACCGTCAGTCAGTTCCAGATAACGAGGTCCCTTCTCCAGAGTACCGTAGGTGGTACCAACCATGGAACGGGTTCCCTTACCAAGGTCTTCCAGACCTGCACCGATCTGCAGACCATCCTCGGAGAATGCGCTCTGGGTTCTGCCGTATACGATCTGCAGGAACAGCTCGCGCATTGCAGTATTGATAGCATCACATACCAGGTCGGTATTCAGAGCTTCCAGCAGGGTCAATCCCGGAAGGATTTCAGCTGCCATAGCTGCGGAATGAGTCATACCGGAGCAACCGATGGTCTCCACCAATGCTTCCTGAATGATACCTTCTTTAACATTCAAAGACAGTTTGCAGGCACCCTGCTGCGGTGCACACCAGCCAATACCGTGTGTATAGCCGGAGATGTCTTTGATCTCTTTTGCCTGTACCCATTTTGCTTCCTCCGGGATAGGAGCAGCGCCATGATGAACGCCCTGGGTAACGGGACACATAGCCTTCACTTCTGTTGAGTAAATCATATGATCCTCCTTATTCGATTTTTTGTTGCGTCTTCCCCGCAAACATTATCAGCATCATACCATAAGACGCGCCCTTTATCAATATTCCCCTTGCTTTTTTCACAAAAAAATACTATTCTTATTTCTATAAGAGATGCTATAAAGGGGGTACCTCATAGTGAAAACCAACGAATCATCCGAAGATTATCTGGAGACAATACTGATCCTGAGCCACAAGCTGCCGGTCGTACGCAGCGTGGATATTGCCAATGAAATGGGCTTCCGCAAATCCAGCGTTTCCATCGCCATGAAGAATCTGCGTGAGCGCGGACATATCACGGTGACGGATGCCGGATATATCTATCTGACCGAAAGCGGCAAGAAGATCGCCGATATGATCTACGAACGCCACGAATTTCTCACCAATATGCTGGTTTCCTGGGGCATCGACCAGACCACGGCCGAAGCGGATGCCTGCCGGATCGAGCATGTCATCAGCGCAGAGAGTTTCAAGGCGTTAAAAGAGCACTTTCATTAAGAATCCTTTTGCTTAAAACTTTTCCATAAGCAGCAAAAAACCGGGGAGCACATCCCCGGTTTTCGATTGCTTTTTTTTGCAGTGATTGGTTTTAGCCTCTGTGGCCGCCTCCGCCGCTGTGGCCGCCTCCGCCACCTCCTCCGCCGCCTCCGCCGGAGCTGCTCGATCTGGGCGAGTAGCGTTTGTCTATATGGATCAGCGTAGATTTGGTATCGGTGAAGTGGAACTGCGAGATCAGCCCCGCCAATACTTCCTTTTCTTTCGGTGTCTTTTTGCGGTTAAATCCCGCAACGATCATAAAGTTGATCAGCAGACCCAGAACCATCGCCAGCAACGCACTGGTGATGATCTTCATCGGCGCCGGAATATTCTTGCCGTCCAAAACCTTCTGTACCTGTAAGAGCGCTTCGTCCGCATAGCCGAAATAATTTCTGGTTCCGTCATATCCGTAATATTTCCCGGATGCGTGCTTTCTGGTGGTCGCAACCGCATTATCCGCAATATCCGTACATTGGGAGGTTGTCACGGTCTTATTGAGCTTGTTGTAGGTCTCTACCCACAGCATACATCCGCCCTGTTCATCACTGTCCAGAATGATCGCTACGATCACACCGTTCGAGGTGGAGGAAAAGCATCCTTCATAGTAGTTCCTTGCCATTCTCTGCGCTTTGGATTCGTTTGCGTAACTGTCCGCCACCGCCGAATAGAACACGGCATTTCCGTATTTGGTGAGTTCGGTCAGATCCTCCAGGATCAATCTTTCACTCTTTTGGTTCAACACATCCGCTTCATCGTACAGGATTGCCGTATAACCGGTTTCCGAATCGGTATACTCCGTGTAATAATCCTCTTCGTCCTTGGCCTGTGCCGTCAGCGGCAGGATCAGGCAGACTGCGAACAGCAGCAACGATGCAAAGATCCATTCTTTTTTCCTATTCTTAATCCTGCGCACTGTCGTCACCTCCCTTCCGGTTCAGCTGCGGCAACGGTCTGGTAGTCAGATTGTTGTACTGCTCCAAAGCCATCAGCTGTGCGATCAGCGTTCCTGCAAAAAGCATGATCACGCCGAGATAATACGGCAGATTGCTCACCGGATCCAGCAGGATCACGAAACTGCCATACAGAGTGGCTGCAAAAATCAGCCATACGCCCAGCATCAGCGTTCCTGCCCCGCTCTTTGCCACCTGTTTCACTACCTTTCCGCCGCTGGCATTCACCACCACCAGAAGCACCGCCAGGATCAGCGCGATGATCGCCTTGCCGCCGTTACCGGCCTTTGAGATTCCTTCCAGCATACCAAATGCTGCCTCCGGCGACATGATCACAAATACAATGCTGACAAATATTCCTATGATCAGCACACTGCCAACGCCCTGTTCTCTTCGTTTTTTCTTGGCGATCTCTGCCTGCGCCTGATGAAACTCTGCCTGACTGCGCTTGCTCAGGTATCCGCGGTCATCCAGTCTCCGGTCTCTTTCGTATACTTTTTTCACGGTTCTCATCAGCCGCATTACCGCCAGCACGGAGAGCAGCTCGCCCAAAAGCAGCGTACTGGCCGGCATCATGGTAGGCAGTGACATCAACAAAAAGAACAACGGGATCGCCATCAAGGCTGCCGATATCACAAATTTCTTTTTATCGACCGGCAGGTCACTGATCAGTTTTCCGGTCTGTCCGTTTACGACCGCATAGGCAACACGGTCATTGTTCCGGTACGACAGGAACCACACCGGGAAGAACGCCGTATAAACACCGTCGTGACGGGCATCGACCGCCGGATTGATCCGTTTCTCCTGCTGCGGCGAAAAACTCAGCCCCGGAAATGCCTGGGATTTTTTGATCCCCTCCATGATCTGCTTCCGTCCGAAATCGATCGCATCCGACTCATAGAGATGGTAGGATACATCCTGCAGGTCCGCATAAAAACCGCTCAGATATGCCGGGTTAAAATCAACCCTCGCGTGCGCATCATACGGTGCGATCTGCTCGCTGTAGTAATCGTCAAACGAAGACGATGCATCAAAGGAAAGTCCCTTATAAAAGGCGTCCACCAGACCGGTACACTGATAATGCTCCGTAAATACATAATCTCCGCGACGATAACTGCGGGTACCTTCCAGCATTACATTGCCGTAACACATCACATCATAGCCCCAATACGGCATATAGATCCCGCGGAAACGATCCAGATACTCCGGATTCTTCAATTCTTTCGGCGCAAAAAACGCCTTTTTCACATGATTTAAGTAATACTGCTTGCAGGCATTTTTATTGACACGGAACGGCAGGACAAATTTGGGGTATTTCATCTTTGCCATTCGGGACTGCAGCGTGATATTGGATCCGCAGAAACTGCAGAAACCGTTCACGGATTCGTCCGTGGAATAAATGCTGCCGCCGCACTGCGGACAACTATAGGCGATCACTTCCAGATCCTGATAGTTTGCCGTCGGATCAAAGTTCGGATCCTCCACCGACGGATTCATCTGTGCCTGCTGCGTCGGATACGCCTGTGCCTGCATCGGCATCGTACCCGGATACGGTGCGGCTGTCGGTATATAACCTCCGGCTACCGGTGCCTGTCCCGGGAAAGGTGTTGCCGTGGGCATCGCATTCGGCGCCTGCCCTGCCATCGGTGCGTTGCCTGCCATTCCCGTCATTCCGGTCACTGCAGCTCCGACACCCATCGCGGCCATATTCTGTGCTGCCGCCGTGGATGATCCTGCTGCGGCAAAGTTCGTACTGCCGCCAAAGGCACCGCCCTGGCCCTGCTGCATAAAACCGCCGCCGACCGGTGCTGCGCCCTGCGATGCAAAGCTGCTGCCGTAGGTGCCGATCCCCTGTCCTGCAAAGCCACCGCCCGCAGGCGTCGCACCGCCCTGAGATGCAAAGCTGCCGGACACACCGCTGCCCTGGCTTGCAAAACCGGTTCCCGCGCCGCCGACGGACGCAAAGCTGCCGGACGGCCCCATGGCACCGCCCGAAGGACCGAGGTTTCCGGTACCCTGTGCGTAATTCGACACACTGTCCGGGATCACCTGCGATGCCGGAACCACATCCTGTGCGATCCCTTCTTCCGCAGGGGCTGCCATATCCGCAGATACATGGACTTCTTCTGCTGCAGCGCCGAAATCCGTATAGGCGGACGGATCGATCATGGCTCCGCAGAACGGACAGGCCAGCTTTTGTGACACAATATCAAATTTTAGTTCTGCTCCGCAATTCGGACAAGCATTCAATGCGCTACCCCTCCATCTTTTCGTTTTTTGTTTTCTTTAAACAACACCCCGAAACGAAAAGTTCCGGGGCGTAAGTTTTCAATGTTTCATTACAACAGGCTGTGTCTCAATTCGTCCGCACTCTTTGCACTCAGGTAAGCCGGTGCGATATCGAAGATCGTCTTGCATCCGCTCTGGCCTTCCTTGGACAGACGGTATGCAGCTCTTGCATACGCTGCGATCACGGATCCGGTAAACTCCGGATTGGAATCCAGCTTCAGGTTGTACTCGATGATGTGCTTGTTTTCTTTTTCAAAACCGCTCACCCCGCTGCGGATCACGAAACCGCCGTGCGGCAGACCGCTGTGATTTGCTTTCAGTTCCTCTTCGCTGATGAAATGTACGGTGGTATCATAATCTGCGAAGTAGTTCGGCATTTCCTTGATCTCTTTTTCGATACGAGCCTTGTCTGCACCTTCCTCGGCTACCACGAAGCACTCTCTGGTGTGCATCTGACGGGTAGTCAGCTCCGGATTGGAACCGCTGCGCACCTGCTCTACGGCTGCCTCTACCGGAACGGTATACTGTCTTGCATCCTTTACGCCTTCAATGCGGCGGATCGCATCGGAATGTCCCTGGCTGACACCGCGTCCCCAGAAAGTATAATGCTTGCCTTCCGGAAGTACCGCATCGGATACCATACGAACCAGGGAGAACATACCCGGATCCCAGCCGATGGAGATGATGCCGACCTTGCCGCCCTTCTTGGCTGCGGCATCGACATTTGCAAAATGCTCGCCGATACGTGCGTGGGTGTCAAAGCTGTCTACGACATTGAACATCTCCGCGTACTTCGGTGTCTGCTCCGGCAGGTCGGTCGCACTGCCACCGCCCAATACCAGCACATCGATCTTGTCTTTCCAGTCTGCGATATTGTCTACGGAACATACCGGCACACCTTCCGTTCTTACTTTCAGACTTGCCGGATCTCTGCGGGTAAATACCACTGCCAGCTCCAGATCATCGTTCTGACGGATGGCACTTTCCACACCGCGGGACAGGTTCCCGTAACCCAAAATACCGATTTTAATACTCATTTTTCTGTTTCTCCTCTCTTTTCTTCCGGTCCTTCGACTTTTTCTCTGCTTGTCATTCTTCCCCGGAATTGCTTTATTGTAATATATTTTATCACCTCGTCAGTGATATTACCATTATCTCGCAGTTGCGTTCCCGCACTTTTACAGGATCACCGCATCCGCAAACCGCACCCTCGCGCATACCGCCGGGGTCCCGTCTTTTTTGAGTGTCAGTATGCGGTGGGCATCCTCTTCCTTCTCGCGCAGGATCGTAAGCTGCTCCCCGAACATGCACTGATTACGGTAATGGATCTCCAGATCCGAAAGCATCTTGCCCCGATACTCCTCCGGTTGAAACGCATCCATCACCAGCTGTATGTAGCGCAGATTGGTCATATGCCGGTTGTTGTCCAGATCCGTGTAGCGCACGGTATACGGATAGATCTCCCACATGTCCTCGGTATTCTGACGGATCTGCGTAAAGGCCTCTACCGGATTGGCCCGCTCCAGCGTCACCTCCGGCCGAAAACCGATCCGATCCAGTCTGGTCACACGCATAGTATCCAGATCCACCAGACAACTCTCCAGTCGTCCCCGCGCCATGACCTGATCTCCCATCCGGATCTCCACCGCATTGCGCAGCGCTACGGAATGCCCGGCCGGTTCCGCCCAGCACTCGATGTGCAGCGGCTCGTGATAGGTGGTTTTGGCCAATACCTGCATACGGTATTTCAAAAACACCCAGGCAACACCGTACTTTTCATGGATGGTATCGTTGCCCCAGCCCAACCGGTGCATAAACGTGGTTGCGGCATCCTGAAAGTAATTCAGATACGCCCGCATCCCGATGGCACCGTCCGCATCCGCATCGCGAAACTGCTGATCCTTGGACTCGCTGAACAATATCTTCTGCTCTGTTTCACTCATTTATCATCCCTGCCATTTCTGAATTTCCCCCTAATACAGAAATCGTTTGTTACCGATTGCCGATCGCCAGAACGCAGAACGCATGCCCTCTGCCGCCCCGATAATCCGTCACGGCATCATACAAATGCTCATAATACTTCAGCCGTACACTGTCATTATGCCGACAGTAACCCTGTTTTTCTTTGGAGATGCACATCGTATGCACCATGGAAAACGGGTTCTGTCCCTCGTTAAATGCCGTCATGATAAAGGCATCATAGTCCTTTTCGTATTCTGCCAGCCTCTCTTCGGTGATCTGTTTTCCCCGACAGCCGGCCGTCCGAAAATTATGTTCCCGAAAGAACCGCTCCAGTGCCTTGGGATCCGTCCCGAAGATGCCTTTGTAGCAGATCCCTTTTTTGGAAAACAAATACAACAACTCCGGCAGGGTACGGTGTTTATGCTTCTTCCCTGCTCCGGCTGCCCGCTCCAGCGCCAGCAGCGCATTGTAGGTGGCGATCACCTCGCAGGAATTCTCGGCAGCGGTCAGATCCCGGCCATGAAAAAACAGTTTCCGTTCCAGCTTATTGGCCGTTCCGTACAACAGCCAGGTCAATTGCGGCTGATTCTCCACAAACGAATCCGTTCCCTTTTCTTTCCAGGCCGCCTCGTTCTGCGCATATTGCTCGTGTGCGGTCTTTTTCTTCAAACCGCCGGCCAGCAATCGAAACACCGCCATAGTGGCTTTGTCCATCAGATTTTCCCGAAACTGCGATGCTCCCATCTGCGCCATTTCTTCCGTTCTGCTATTGTTACCTGCAACGAACCGATTTTAACATATTTCCGACTTGATGTAAAACATCACCGACAAAAAAACACCCGATGCATTGCGATTTACGCTTTGCACCGGGTGCTGTGTTCGGATGGTCGCTCACTGGATGTCCAGCTTCGGGGGTACATCGATATCCTGCCCGACATACTTGCCGTCCTTCTTGCGTTGCTTGACGCACTCCGTCAACAGATACTCGATCTGCCCGTTCACCGAACGAAAATCATCTTCCGCCCACGCCGCGATCGCATCATACAGTTTTTCCGATAACCGTAACGGTACCTGTTTCTTTTCCGCCATTAATATAAACTCCCCGAATTTACAATGGGCTGTGCGTCGTGATTGCCGCAAAGCACTACCAGAAGGTTCGATACCATAGCTGCTTTCCGTTCCTCGTCCAGCACTACGGTCTGTCTCTCATTGAGACGTTCCAAAGCCAATTCTACCATACCTACCGCGCCGTCTACAATCAGCTTTCTTGCATCGACAACTGCAGATGCCTGCTGTCTCTGCAACATTGCTGCTGCGATCTCCGGAGCGTATGCCAGGTAGGTGATACGAGCATCTACGATCTCCAGTCCGGCACCGAATACTTTGCTCTGGATCTCTTCTTTGATCTTTCTGGCTACCAGCTCGGTGGATCCGCGCAGGCTGCCGTCATCGGCTACACCGTCACCGGTGGTATCTACATTGTCGGTTACATCATACGGATAAATCTTTACTACATTTCGTACTGCGGTATCTACCTGCAGGGAAAGATACTCCTTAAAGTTGTCTACCTCAAATACTGCCTTTGCGGTATCTCTTACTTTCCACATAACTGCAACTGCCACTTCCACCGGATTACCCAGTACATCGTTTACCTTCTGCTTGCTGTTGGAAAGGGTCATTACCTTCAGTGAGATCTTCTTGCTGTAGGAATCCGTCGATACCGTTGCGCCCTGTGCGGTCACCGTAAGGGTGGATTTGTTGACTGCTACATCACCGCTCTGTCCGAGCTTGGTGCCGGATGCCGGGTTGAATGCGGTGCAGAACGGATTTACCCAGAAGAAACCGTCGCCTACCAGAGTTCCAACATATTTACCGAAGAGTGTAAGTACCAGTGCCTCATTCGGTTTCAAAACTTTCAGTCCCAGCCAGGTGACCCAGCCGACACACAGCCAGATGATGCTGGCCAATGCGACGAAACCGCCCACCATAATTCCGGGGATTGCCAGTATATAAAGCAGGATACTGACAACTAACACCAACCCGCCGATCTTGTGACCTTTAATGATCTTTTCCTTTACATTCGTTCCCATAACTACTCCTCCTTTGGCTTGTTACAGGGAATACCGCCCTGCGGCGTTCCTGTAACTTTTGTGTTTGTATACATCCGCTTGGCCTTCGCAAGATGTAATTTTATTTGATATCATTATGATATCAATATGCTTTGTTTTTGTCAACAATCTCCCGGTTGACATTTGGGATCGCGGCAGTTGCGCTTTGGAAATATCAAAAAGGACACCCCGCATAGCAGGATGCCCTTGATAAATCATTGCAGATTTTTTTAGGTGAAATACTTCGTCCGGATCGCCTCCGGCAGATGCTGCAGCCCGTGTCCGGCCGGTATGGGGAACTCCTCGAAATGCGCCAGCAGGTCTTTTTCCTCCAATATCGTCAGGTAATAGTCATACACCTTGTTGTAGTCGCCATGTTCCATTGTTGCCGCCTGCTCCGGAAAAGTAACATACGGCGGAAACACCTTTACAAACTCCGACATACAACCGCGGCTGTTGAACGCATACAAAACATGATTGATATAGGTCTTTCTGGCCATCATATAACGGGAAAACTGTTTTCCGAGAAACGATTCCAGATCAAAGACCATAAGGGTATTGGCACCGGCATTCAGATACCGGTCCGGCAAAAAATTCTCCACATTTTTCCAGACATTGCGAAGGATCTCCCTGCTGTCCTCCGATGACATAGAGAGTCCTACTTTTCTGCTTAACTGCTCTACTCCGCGAGCCACTTTTTCCGTATCGATCACATTAAATATCTTCATATTTTAAGTCCCCCTGTGATTCGACATTTTTTTAAGTGTCATTACTTTTATTTTAACTCGTACGTGCGACTTTCACAAGCACTTTTTCTTAATTTTCGTGTAGGTTTTTACGCATAAAATATAGTAACTATGACTATTCTCAAGCAGAACTTTTACTTAAATTAAATTAAGTTCAAAAAAAACTCCGGTAAAACCACCGGAGTCCGTGACTTTTATCGATAACCCAAAGCGCCGAGCAGATCTCCGTATCGGTAATATGTCATATAAGTATAATCATCAAAGATCAGATAGATCGTCTCATCCAAATAGGTCTGTGCATTATCGTAAGCATTGTACAGCCCCTGCAGCATCTGACCCACGGGTTCCCCCGCGGCCTCCTTGGCTTCCACTTCCTGAACGATCTCTTCCAGACGCTCCGTTGCTTCCGTCGGCCGGCCGTATACTACCGAATACTCGCCGGTCAGAACCGTATTGCTGTAGCCGTCCTTCTTTTCGATCACAAAATCGCCGTCTTCCAGACCGTCTACAAAATTACCCGTACGGTGTTCCTCATCACCGTAGAAATATACCAACGACGAAGTACCGTAGCCGTTCGGCTTATCATTTTTCCACTCACCGTCGTAGATCTCATAGCCGCTGCCGTTATACCAGTAGGATACACCGTGTCCCAGCCGTTCACCGTCCACGAAATCGCCATAGTAGAAGAAATAACCGCCGCTCACCTGATATACCCCGCAGCCGGTGCCGGTACCGTGATTACCGTCCTCCGGGATATAGATCACATGGTCGCCCCGCAGTTCCGAGATCACCAGATCTGCCTCATCGGATCCGTCCACACTGCACATTCCGTCATAGTCTTTCTTGGAAAGCAGCTCATACGCCTCTTGCAAAAGAGCCACCTGCCGCTGTCTGGCCGTCTCGCCCTCTCCTACCGGACTGTCCGGATCCGGTGTGGCACTGCTGCCGGTAATGATCGGTCCCATAGAGTCCCGCATCGCCTCCATCCGGCTCCCCAGTGTTTCATCACCGGTTTTTTCATACCCTTTCTCCAGCATATGCAGTGCGGCGATCTCATCCCCCTGCCCTTCATAGGCAGATACAATGCCTTCATACGCCTTTACATTTTGCGGATTCTGCTGTATGGCTTCCCGAAACGCCGCAACCGCCTGCGTATATTCCTTATCCTGCAAACACCGCAAACCGCGATCCATCGGCGATCCCATACTCTTCGGGAAGTTCGTGATCAAAAATGCGGCACCTACCAACAATACGACCAGCGCTGCCAATAACGCAATGATCGTTCCGTATGTCTGAAGCGCAGACTTCTCCTTTGGTGCGTCTCCGCTCACCTGTATGTTATCCATAGTTTTCCCCCTCCGAAAACCAAACTGTTCCAAACATTATTCCGCCAGACTGAGTTCTCCGAAACAGCCCTGCAGGATCCAGTACGAATCCTTGCGTCGCTCCGTAAATTCCACATGATCCCAGTCAGCCCAGGTGTATGATACCATATTTATCTGATCTTTTCCACACTTAACCCCAAACCAGATTTCCGAAATATCCCTGCCGCACAATTCGCCTCTCTGCCAGAAATCGTCCTCGATCTCTTTGGTACTCGGGTCGCGGAAATTGAGGATCTCCCACGGCAGACGCAGTTCCAGGCAGTTCTCCCCGTAACACAGATCCGCCAGCGAATCATACGATTCCGTATCCGGCACGCCCATACCGCAGCGCAATTCACCGGTGTCATATTTGAGTGCATCGAAGGTTTCCCCGGTTTCCGGCTGGGTAAAGGCTTTGTTGAGTGAAAGCAGGATCGGTCCGAAGGTCTCGTTCTGCGGATCATCGTAGCCGGTCACATCCAGCACATTATCGTACTTTTGATAAAAGAAGGCATAGCGGTCATAGTATTGATGCACCAGCAGACGGTTCACACTGCCTTCTTCCGGTCCGTTCAGATCCGCCACAAAATCCACCGGGCGCTCAAACTCGTTATTCTCATAATGCAGCGCTCCGGACATCGGCGTGATATCAAAGGGGATCAGCACCTGCTCTTTTTGCAGATCACAGCTGTCCGATTCCACTGCCAGCCACAGATATCTGGCATCCGTTGCCGCATAGAGCCGGAGTCCGTTTTCTTCCGCGATCAGCTCACTGTCTTCCCATTCCGAAAGATCTCCGTCCAGTTGCCGGCTGCCGTCCCCGGGGATAAATTCCACCAGGCCGAAATTCTGCTCGCTGGTCTGCAGATCGTTCCAGAATGCCCTGCGGTCCGGGTCGGTATAATCCATGGTGTTCCATGTACGCTTAAACCACTCATCCTGCCATGCAAAGACCAGCCCGCCGGCATAGCCATTATTATAGATATCCCTTGCCATCGCATCCAGACACCAGCCCTGCTCCTTTTCGGTATGATGTCCCTGATCCAGGCCGGTATAGGGATTGATGTGCGTACAGCCGCGTGAGGACGGCACACCGAATTCCGCAACCAGTACCGGTACGTTGTGGATCGCACGCAGGTCTTTTAAATACGCCTCATACGTATTGATCACTCCATCCTTATCCTGATAGGTATTGTAAGAAACATCCAGATACATAAAATCCGGATAATACGGATAGACATGATAGGAAGCAAAGATCCCCGGCGCAAAATTGGCTTTGGTCTTGAAACGTTCCACATTGATCGTCACGGCATCTTCTTTGTCCGGTGCCGGTTCGGACGGATGGGACAGGGCATCTGCCGTTGGCCAGTTGGTCCAGCTGACCGGCCGTTGCATCCCGTACTGTTTGGTCTCATAAGCGATCACCTCGTCGCCGAGTTCGCACAAAAACGCATCAAAGGCCTGAATCTCTTCCCCCTGCGTATACAGGTACTCTCCGTCATACCCCGTGATATCCGGGTGCAGCTCATTGGTGGTCCCCACCAGATAGGCATCCGACTCGATCCCCAGGATCCACCCCAGTACATATTCTGAGATATCTTTGGTGTAAACGCCGTAGGCTCTGCCGGGCCGTTCTTCGATCTCACCGTTTCCGTGGATGATGTCGATCTGTTCCCGCGCTTCTCCGATCGCGCCTTCCAGCAGATCGTAGGCATCTCCCGTTGCTTCCATCTGATCCTCATCATACCAGACGCCCATCAACAGATACAGTTTGTGATCCGCATCCGCCGTATAGTTGTAACTGTAAAACGCATTGTAGAACGAAGGCATCATGGTCGTGTAGATACGGATCGTATTGCAATTCATCTCCGAGATCTCCTGAAACCAGCGCAAATAGGTCTCTTCCGGGATTGCCAGTTCTCCCGGAAAATACCCGGGATAACCCGATCCGATATTCACACCGTTCAGATAGACCGGCTGAAATTTCTCGCCGTCATAAATCTCCAGATACTGCTCTCCGCAGCGGAACGCATAATCCACACCGGTCTGTGTATCGTGATCGATCGCCTGTACCGGTCCCGGGATCAGGTCCGCATTACCGCTCTCCTCCGGCACCATCCAGGGCGCACTGCATCCCGCCAGGAACACACCGGTGAGCACTGCTGATATGCTTTTGGCAAAACGCTTTTGCTTCACGCCTTCGCCCCCTCTTTCTCTTCCTGATACTGTCTCCATTTTCGATCCGCCTTTGCTCCGAATACAAAAGTCAGAAGCAGCAGGATCACACCGCCGATCGTCATCGCCAGGCCGCCTGCAAAATACGGTCGTCCGAAGGTGATCACCGTCTCGCCGGCATCCACATGCAGCAGACGGTTACGCTCTCTTGCGCCTTCCGGCAGCACGAAACTGCCCGGTACGGACAAGGTGGTATCCACATCGTCGGCATCCGTACGGATCGTAATGCTGTCCTTTCCGTACTCCACATCCACATCCACCAGACGACGATCCGGCATCTCTCCGATCTCCATACAGAAGATCTCATACAGCAGGTCTTCCAGGGACGGATCCTTGGTCAGTGCATAATGATAAGTCAGGTTGATCGCCAGCACATAGATGTTCGGATCCCGCACCGTTCCGTAAAACGGCAGTTCAATATTGTCTTCTTCCGTATAGCCCAGCACTTTGTTGAGACCGGTCACATATACTGTACGCCACTGTGCATGCCCTGCCGCAAACAGATCCGTATTGATGATCCCGTAATTTTCGGTGATCAGTTCCGGATAGCCGTTGGAAAAGACCACTTCCTGCGAATGTACGCCCAAAAACTCTCTTGCCTTGGTATCGGGATCCTGCGGGATACCGTCGGCCAGCAATACGATACGGGTACCGTTCTGCGCCAGTTTTAAGAGCATTGCTTCCGCCGCAACCTTATCCGTATAGGTAAAGCCGTTCAGGTATACGGTCTGGTACTGCGAGAGTTCTTCATAAGTATAATCGTTGATATTGGTCGAGGTCACTTCCTCTACCGTCGGGAAATCCAGCGAGATCTGCCCCGCACCGCTGCCGATGCCGATGGCACCGAACTTACTCACCAAACCGAACGCCCCGCGCACATCCCTATGATACAGACGATACCGTTCGTTGGCATCCGCCAGATGATACCCGGACAGTGCTGCCGCCGCATCCAGTTCGGAGATGGCCTCTTCGTTCCAGTCCACGTGCTTCATCTGCAGCAGCACACTGTCATTGCCCAGTTCCAGGATGCGGTCGAAGAGATACTTAAAGTTTCCGCCGGCATACGCACGGTCCAGCTGCGTGATATTGTAGGTCGTTGCCGCACAGGTAATGTCCGATCCGTAACTGCCCGCCAGGGGCACATCATAAACATTCACCATCCAGCTGCCGTCCGATGCCAGATCCCCCAGGTCCAGAAAGGCCAGTCTCTGTACCGTGATCTGCTTGGCGGTATCCAAAAGCAGTTCCTTTTCCTCTGCCGCAAAACGGCGTTCCGCCGGATCGTGATCCATATCGCCGGCAAACAACGGAAAGGACGGCAGACAATCCAGGAACAACAATATGCAGACCGTTGCACGTACCTGCCATTTGCAACGTTTCCACGAGAGCATTCCGTAGATCAAAAGACACATGGCGACCGGTACATACTGCAGCATATGCAGATAATGGTTTCCCGAAAAGATCTTTAACACCTGATAAGCACTGCGCGTGGTCGCAAAGAACAATAACAGTCCGACGGCAAAGGCCGGAATGCTCCTGCGGTCCGAGCACAACAGTCCGAAGAGCAGGGCCAGAAACGCCGCCAGTCCGAAGTACGGAAGATACAGATCCACTTCCTTGCGCACAAACGGATTGAGGGATTGAAAACCGCTGTAAAAGGCATCCGACATGGTTTCGGCCAGGTCCGTCGGGATCTGCCGTCCGCACAGATACGGCAGCAGCCACAGGCCCGTCAGCAAAAAGATCCCCAGCATCATAAGCACCACCTGCGCCAGACGGATCCATCCGCCGTTTAACTTTGCATAGACGATCAGGTACAGTGTGAATGCAACGGATGTCATCACCGACAGATCGTGATCGGTAAAGATGAGCGTGAACAGCAGCACTGCCGCGAGCAACAACTGCCGTTTCTTTCCTTCCTGCAGGTATTTTTCCAGGATATACAAAAGCCACGGCAGCAGCACCAGACCGAAGGCTCTCGCCAGATTGCCTTCTCCGTAGAACAACAGCAGATTGCCCGGCAGCAGCATCCATACCGGTGCAAGAAACGCTCCGGGAAGTGCCATATCTTTTTTGCATGCCACGAAAAAGAACGAAACCGCACCTGCCCAAAAAACCAGACCGCAGAACAGGATATATCCGCCGAAGGGATTGCCCGATGCCAGCCCCTCGCACAGCGCCAGCACATAGTAAGAAAGCGGTGCCCAGAAACGAAGCACTTCCACACCGTTGTACCACATCGGATCGTATGCGGGGAACAGATCGCCGGCTTTTGCACTGCGCAGGATCAGATCCGCCTTGTACAGATGTGTCATCACATCCGCGCCGGCCGGATAAAGTCCGCTGCGCGAGATCACCTGCATCAGGATCCATGCAAGCACTCCGTAACCCGCCACTACCAATAACGGCCAGATTTTTTTAAGCGCCGTTTTCAACTCTTAATATCCTCCAAGATATCATCCAGTACTGCATCGATCACACTGCGTTTTACTTCTTCGGTATAGGCTTCCATTTCAAAACTGTCAAAAGCATCGTTGAAATTGATGACATAGCTGCGGGTCGGTGTCTCGCTGCCTTCGATCGAAAGCACACGCCCGCCGATGGCTTTCACCAGTTCCTGTGCCCGGATGCCGAAATACTCCACCAGGTTTTCCAGGGTCGGAACGATGGCATCAAAGGGATCCACTTCGTTGAGCACTTTGTTCTGATACGGCGCTAGCAGCTGTTCGATGGTGCGCTCGTATTGATTGAACTCCACAAAGGTCTCCCGTCCCACCAGGATATTGAGCGTAAATTCCCAGGTGTGCGGATGCGTTTCCCCACGGGTATTATCAAACATCAGATAATGATTGCCGTTTAAGTAGAACTTCAGGCGGTATTCATGAAAGAGCCGGTTTTCCAGATTTTTCATTGATTCTTACTCCTCATATCTTCCAAAAACTTGTGAATGTCTCCCCGATCCGGCTGCCATTCTTCCACGGTCCGAACCGTTACGGAAACATTTAAGAGCGGTCGCAGATAGGTAAACGCCTTCCTCTGGTCACAGTTCAAAAATACCAACAGGATCTGTCCGGAAACCGCCGCATTCGTATAGGCCTGATCACCGGTGAGCCGGAATCGCAATACACTGCGGTCCAGCACCAGCTGCGCCTGTTCCAGAAAAGTTCCTTCATTCGCGCAGTTCATCAGTGCAAAAGAAATGGGCCATACATTTTTGCGTACGATACGATCCAGAAAATCATACAGCATACTTTCCTGGAACAATGTCCGGCGCATATCGTAGGTGGATTTGACCAGCAGTTTTTCGTTCAGTTTGGCAACGCTGGCATTCAGTTCCACCATCATCGCATCCTTATCGACGATCTCTGCACGCAGCCGTCCGATGCGGTGTGCAAAGAGCATCGCGCCGACTACCAGTACCGTGATCGCCAGTGCATAGCAAAGGGAAATGTTGATGCGGCCGCCGAGGAATGCGTTGTTATCCAGGAAAACTTCTTCGTTGGACAGCAGGCACAAACGATATTCCGCATTGTTGTATTCAAAGATCACACCGCTGGCCACATACTTGCGATCCTCGATCGTGATACGGCCGTGGGTTACGGAATTGAGCCGCAGATTTTTCAAAAACTCCGAAGCACTCTCGGAAATGTAATAGGTTGCCGTGGTAAAGCCCTTGTACTTATTGGTTTCCGAAACATCCTTTACAAAGAGCATGGTTTCCTCTTTGGAGAAGGTCCAGTACTTGTTCGTGGACGCATCCAGACTGCCCAGGATGTCTTTGATGATCGAAGCATCCGAACGGTTATCGCGGATATAGATCTGATCCAGCACCAGCTGTACATAGGCATCCTGTCCCTCCGCACAGACTTCCAGAACGCCTTCTTCATATTGATCCATAAACCGCCAGAACATAAACAGCAACACCAGTCCGATCAGACAGGCGATCACCGCTACGGTCGCAAAATAATGTTTTCTGATCCAATCTTTCATACGCTCTGTTACTCAGCCTCCTCCGGTTTGTTCACCCATTCCCGTAACTGCCGCAGCCAGTCGGCCGGTTTGGAAAGATCGTCTTTCACCACCGCCGCAAATGCCTGTCCTTCTTCGGTCAGGTTGCGTGTCTTCCAGGCACTGTCCGTTCCGATACTGTTTACAATACCTGCCAGGCGGATAAAGAATACCGCAAAATTAAAGAACGGCAACAGTATGACCACCCACCAGTGTCCGGCGTAGTAGCTCTTCAGATCCGGAAACTCCCGGAAGAAATACAACACCGTTCCGAAATACATAAACCCGACAATGATATACGTCAGGAAGATGAATGCCGTGGACAGGATGATCATCTTGGACGAATAGTTCATAAACAGCAGACACAAAAGGGCCAGATACCAGATGGCACGCGGGAACGCAAAGGTGTGATCGTACAAAAGCGTGTGCACATTGACGTCCAGAAAACTGCGGCCGAAATCGTTCTTCTTATTCAAAAACTGCTTGGCTACTTCCAGACTGCCTCGCTGCCAGCGCTGTCTCTGCGTATACAGTTTGTTGATGCCCTCGATCGGATCCACATAGAACAAAGCGTTCTCGCAGATCTCCACGCGTTCTTTCTGCAGGTAGCGCATCTGGAAAGTGATGTGGGTATCCTCGCAGATCGTGTTGGTATTGTACATACGGGATTTGAGGATCGCGGATTTACGGAATGCCGAAAACGCACCGGACAGCGTATATACTTTGTTCAGCTCCGATGCATAACTGCGGCCGGCCAGAAACGCCTGGGCATATTCCATAAACTCCAGTTCCCGCAGCAGTCGCGGGAAGAAATGCTCGTACTGATCGATCAGTCTGGGCTCGATCAATACCGCACCGGTCATACAGTTTAAGTCCTGCCGGTTCTCAAACTTATCCACCAGGTTCTGCAATGCGTGTGGCTCCAGGATACCGTCGCTGTCCAGATTGATGATGTATTTTCCTTCACTGTTGTAAAGCGCCAGATTGAGGGCACGCGATTTGCCCTGCTGCGCATTCAGCCACTGCATATGCAGTTCCGGGAATGCCAGCTGGCACCGCTGAAAGATCTCGAAACTGTTATCCTTGCCCTGGTTATTGACCAGAAAGATGCGGATCTTGCTGGAATCATAGGTACTGATCTTGATGGACCGGATACAGTTATACAAAGTCTGCGCGGAATTGTAGACCGGAATGATGATGGAGATCTCGGGATATACCTTGGGCTTAACGATCTTTTTGCCCGCCTTGGCTCTGCGGAACAGCAACAGAAAGAAACCGCCGATCGCCGGTACGGTTTCCATCAGGACCGGAATAATGATCCATGCGCCCCAGAATATGAAAGAATGTAAAAATCGATTCAGCATATTCCGCACCTCTTAATCATACTTGAAATTGCCGACACGCATCTTGATGATATGCGGTTTGGTAAATACATAGAAATACAACAGTACCGAAAGCACATAGAAGAAAATACGACCGATGTAGGTATGTGCCATAAAATAATATCCGCTGCCGCCCATATGGATGATCTCGCAGATCAGGATGATACGCATCGCATTGGCGACCAGGATGTAAAAAATGCCGAGCAGCGATACCAGGATCTTTTCCTGCAGATTATATACATCGAAAAAGACCAGCAGGGACATGAATGCCATGATCTCCAGAATACCGGAGCATTCCATATCGATCTGCAGTGTCATCGCTCCGACCGGAGTATATACAAAGATCGTGCCATACTTGAAATACGGCGTAAACGTGCCGGTCGCCCTGCCGAAGAAGCCTGCCAGAGCAGACACTCCCTGCGCCAGGGGCTGTGTGAGTACCGGGCGTACAAAAACCATCATGAGAATAAAAAGCCCTGCTCCGCCCCAGAAAAAACGCCAGGCGGGAAGCTTCGCCTTGCCCATGACGCGCAGTACGTACAGCCATACTGCCGTCGCTAATATGCCGATCAGCCACAGCATATCAGTTCACCTTTTTGCGACGCTGCAGCACCATAACGGAGCCCGCTGCCGCCATGCTGAGCAGGATACCTGCCACCGGTCCGGTCGAAGCGCCTGCCGTCTGCAGCCACTTGTCTCCGATCCTTTCATATCTTACTTCGAGCACCTGCAGATCGGTCTCCTCCAAACCGAAGTGCTCCGCGATCAGTCCCAGATCCAGTTTCCACTCTGCTTCATCGGAGATATCGCCCTTGGTAATGCGCATACGCCCGTAGATGTTATTGCCCTGGGTGATATCTTCCAGCGTTGCAGCATTCGACCAGCCTCTGGTATCCACGATATAATACTCGTGCGTACCGTTCTCCTGATCTGCCACATTTACATTCCAGTTAATCCTGCCGTTCGCATCCACATCGATCAGACGGAATTCGAACCACAGATTATTATCCTGATTGATGCGCAATACCACACCGTACTGCATCTCCTCGCCATGCTCGGTCAGGTGCGCACCCATGCGGGTTACCACATGGCCGTACAGATTGTTGCCTGCCGTGTACAGCGCGCCTTCGCCGTCCACATATTTTTCCCAGGTACCGGAGGTCGCATAGTGGATCAGTGTGTGCGGATAGGAACTCCAGTCCCCGTACATTCCGTCAAAAATGATCAGTTCCTCATCCTGTCCGTCGCTGCCTTCGCCGGTGGTATTGCCGGTGGTTTCGTCCTTTTCCCGCTGGTCTGCTACTTCACCGATAAACGGATCAGCCTGATAATAACCGAAAGCAAAGCTTCCGCGACTGTACGGCAATTCCGAAACCGGGATCGAGATCTCCCACTCGCCGCTATAGCCCCAGCCCTTGGTATAATATGCACACTCCGCTCCGTTCACCCCGGAGATGCTCACATGGGATCCGTTATCCGTTGCGTGTAACTGGAACAATACCGAATAGCCCAGATCCGTTACCAGCGAATACTGTCCGTTTCCATGCGGGCCGGACCACGCTGCCGCGCCGATCCCGGTATCGCGGATATATACATAGATATAATCGCCATCCTGGAATACCGCTACCGCTTCGACAAAATCCTGATAGTCGCTCGTTCCGCCGGCATCCGTCTTGCTCACGCCGTCCCAGTCCGAAAACTTTCCGTCGATCACAATACCGTCATAGATGGCTTCTTCGTATTCTTCTTCCTCTTCCGAAACTTCTTCCAGTTGGATCTCCTTGCCCTGCATTCCTTCTTTTTCCATCAGGCCGTCCAGATCCAGCGCATTCGGATCCGCAAAAGGATCTTCTTCCGTTCCCTCTTCTTCCATAGTTTCTTCGGGATTCACATCTTCTTCCGGCTGAGTTTCCCCATCGCCTTCCTGCGTCCCGTCCATTTCCTCTGCATCCGAAGCCGTCGTATCCTCTGCGGATCCGGAAGCCTCGTCTTCATTGGTCTGCGCGTCTGCTGCCGCATCGGAAGACTCTTCGGAAGCAGACTCCTCCGAAGAATTCGCTTCGGATGTTTCTTCCGAAACCGCATCCTGCCCTTCACCGGAAGTTTCCTGCGCTTCGGTATTTTCTGTTGTTTCTTCGGATTCTTCTGCGGAATGCTCACTTTCTTCCTGCTCTTCTGCCGCATATACATAGCTGCCTGCAGGTGTATAAGCCGAAAAGGCCAGCACTGCAGAAAGCAATGCCAGCCATTTTTTTGCGCACTTCTTAAAGACTGTTTTTTCTACTACATTTCTCTTCATATGCATCCATGCTCCTCATCATGCCTTTGCACACACATACAGCCGCCTTTTTACGTCTGTTTGGATCGTGCCCCCTCAAGCACGCGCATCCTTCCCTGGATACGCTCTCCCTCATATATTCTTTCTGTAATCCCCCTCTCGGAAACTTCCTTTTTGACAGTCCCCTATTTTATATATATCGGCACAAACTACAAATAAGTTGATACCACATATACTCTTAATGGATTTTCTCCGATCTCCAGTCGTTCCAGAAACAACTGTTCCTTGAGCAGATATTCACTCATCACCTGATAGATCACATCGCCCACATGCTCAATACTCGCATCCCCGCCGAATTCTTCCATCGCATTCAGATACTTACCTTCGTACCGCTTCAAAAATGCCGATGCGTACTTTTCGATCTCACCGAATTTCTCCAGGCTTCTTTTCTTCGCCCCGTTCTGAACGCCACCGGGAATATCGTCCTGAATGAACCCGGAGAGCAGGCAGATATAGGTCGTGATCTCCAAAGTATGCGAATGTCTGTGTTCCAACACATTGTCCGCACTGTGGGTGATCGGTATGAAATAACGGAAGCAATACCGGTCATCCAGATTCTGTTTCGTTTGATTCCCAGCTGCCCGATCCGCCATCATGCCTCCCGAAATATCGTGCATTTGTATAAAAGCTCTATGGTTTTATTATAGGATTTGTACAAAAAAAGCGCAATCCATATTCATGCGCTTTCTCTTTTGATTCGTTACGAAATGCCGGACAGGGGGACGGTTCTTATGTCTGCCCCTCCGCCGGTCTTCCGACAAGGGGACGGTTCTTTTGTCTGGCCGCCCCTCATCTGCCCCTCATCCGTCGCTTCGCGACACCTTCCCCCCGCAAGCGAGGGGAAGGCAAAAAACTATTTCAATGTGACTTCTTTTTTGGCTCGAATGTCGGCACTGGAGGCACCGATATAGATGACCATCCTGCCCTTCATCTGCTGCCAGGTGTTGCTTTCGTTGCTGAAATGTGAAAAGTCTTTTGCGGTCAGTGTGAATCGCACCGTCTTTTCTTCGCCCGGTTCCAGTTCCACTTTGTCAAAGCCTTTCAGCTCCTTGATGGGGTTATCTTCCGACACAACCTTTTCACCGACATAAAGCTGCACCGCTTCTTTTCCGGTGACATGTCCGGTATTCTTCACCTTGACGGATACGGTAAAGAGCGCATCCTTGCCGTTTGCTTTCTCCACCGTCATGCCGCTGTACTTGTATTCCGTATAGGACAGGCCATAGCCGAATTCGTACTGTACCGGCACATTATATTTCTCATAAAAACGATAGCCGACAAAGACACCGTCCCGGAACGTCTGCGTCAGAGTTGCGTTCATTTTCTTCTTCTCTGCCGCGGTCAACTTGCGTCCCGGATAGTCACCGAGCACTGCTGCCGATGTCTTCTTAAAATCGGAGGGCAGGGATTCCGGCAGTTTGCCGCTCGGATTGACGGTACCGCTGATCACCTCGGCCAGCGCCGTTCCGCCTTCCATACCGTTGTATGCCATCCACAGGATCGCCTGTGCGCGGTCACTCCAAGCCGTCATATCCACCGGACTGCCGGCAAGCATCACTACTACGGCCCGCGGATTTACATCCAGCACCGCATTGATCAGTGCATCCTGCTGATAGGGCAGTTTCAGATCTTTACGATCACAGCCTTCCGTATCATATTCATGATCCAGACCGCCGACGATCACAACCTCGTCATATTCCTTTGCCAGACGTACGGCTTCCTCACGATATTTCTTAATCAGTTCTTTTTCTTTGGCACTGTTTTTGCGTTTGTCACGATCCTCGGCATCCAGCATTACTTCCGGCGATACACTGTCTTCCTGCCAGCTCACCTCCGGGCGGATCTTTCTCGGTACATAATAGCCCGGTGTGAAACGCACTTCGGTGTTGCCGCCGTACTCGCGTGTGAGTCCCATGATCGGTGTCACTTCATACAGCGCCTTGATCTCGCCGCTGCCGCCGCCGTTGGACTGCAAACGATCCGCATTGTTACCGATCACCAGCAGTTTCCTGGTCTGTGACGGTTTGATCGGCAGACGGTGCTTCTCGTTCTTCAGCATAACCACCGCTTCTCTGGCGGTCTTCTTTGCATACAGATGCATCGCGGAACCGTTAAAATATCCCGGATCACGATCGGCTACCGGCACAGCCTTCGCGCTGGTCTTGCCGTTTTTCTGCGCTTTCATTTCGATCTCGATCAGGCGCACCCGCAACATAAAGCGCAGGATATTGCGTACCTTCTTATCCAGATCCGCTTCCGCGATCTCGCCCTTCTTCACGGCTTCGATCACCGGATTGGCCAGGAAATATTCGTCAAAGTTCGGGAACACGCTCATCTCGATATCCAGACCGCTTTCGGCTGCTGCCTTGGTATCGTGGATCGCGCCCCAGTCCGAAACCACCAGTCCGTCGTACTTCCATTCCTTACGCAGGATCTCGGTCAGCAGGAATTTGCTCTGACTGCCGTGTTCGCCGCGCACCAGGTTGTAAGATCCCATCAGCGCTTTGGTCTTTGCACGCTTGACTGCAGCTTCAAAGCCCGGCAGATAGATCTCACGCAGGGTACGCTCGTCCAGTTCCACATTCACCCACAGACGTTCCCATTCCTGGGCGTTGCAGGCAAAATGCTTTACGCATGCGGAGACATCGTTTTCCTCGATGCCTTCGATCAGCGGTACCACCATCTCTGCGATCAGATACGGATCCTCGCTCATATACTCGAAGTTTCTGCCGCACAAGGGATTTCTCTTGATATTGATGCCCGGCGCCAGGATCATATCCTTACCACGTCCTCTGGCCTCGCGTCCCAGCACACGACCGGAATCATAGGCCAGCTCACGGTTCCAGGTCGATGCGATCGCCGTGTTGCAGGGCAGGTAGCTTACGGCATCCGCCGTGGTTCCGACCGGACGCCATTTGGCCGGATAAAAGTCATTGCGCACACCCATCGGGCCGTCCGACATGGTGATCTTGGGAATCCCCAGTCTCGGCACATCGCCCGAGCGGAAAAATTCCGATGCATGGATCAGACGCGATTTCTCTTCCAGGGTCAGTTCCTGCAACAGAGCTTCGATCTTTTTTTCTGTGTCTTTTTTATTTGGACGCATATAAACTCCTTTACAAAATCTCCATAAAACGGTCGCGGATCGATGCGAAACTGTCGTCCACCATACCGAAATCTTTTTCTTTGTAGTTCCACAGTGCGCGGCCGATGCCGTACTTGTTGAATACGCCGTGGATGTCCTTCATCCAGCGCAGACGGTCTTCCGGATCTGCCAGGTCGATCACACCGTACTCACCGCAATACAGAGGAATGCCGTCTTTCTTTGCCTTCTCCAGTGCCGGTGCAAACAGGTCTTCATAGAAGCCTTCGCCGATCTCGCTGATACCCTCGGTAAATACCGCGCCGGCCAGATCCGTTGCCAGGCTGTTGCTTACTTCCTGATATTCCTTCAAAGTCTTCGGATAGCCCACACGGAAATCCGTCGGCATCTTGTCCACCCAGTATGCGCCCTGGTGCGTAAAGATGATCGGCTCATAGCAGTGGAAGTTGTAGACGATCTTGTCATCCAAAGGAACATCCAGCAGATGTACCGTCGTAATACTGTTGTAGCATACACCGCCGACAACGATATAGCTCTCCGGTGCCAGTTCGCGTACCATCTTGATGTACTTGGTCAAAATTGAATTCCAGGCGTCTGCCACTTCGTAAAGTACCACTTCGTTCAGCGGCTCAAATGCCACCTGCTTCGGATATGCCGCAAAACGTTTTACGATCTCTTTCCACAGTTTCATAAAACGCGCCTGCAGAGCATCGTCATAAAAGAATGCCTTACGGTCCATATCTTTCTTGAGCGGATCGAAGGAATATCCGTAGCACTCGTGCAGGTCGATCAGCATATTCAGCCCGAACTCTTCGCACCATGCACGGCAGTTCTCCAGGTAAGCAAAACCGCTCTCGATCGGATTGCCGTCTTCGTCCTCCAGCACATTGTAATCCACCGGGACACGCACATGATCAAAGCCGACCGATGCGATGCTTTCGATGTCCTTCTTGGTGATAAAGCTGTCAAAGTGTGCCTTGTCGTATTTTGCGAACTGAGAGATCCAGCCGCCGAGATTTACACCCTTCTGAAACCCTTCAAACTTACCCATTGTTATAAAACCTCCTGATGATTGTTTTTTCTGGCTTTTTTCACTTCATATATTTTTTTATCCACGATACCGATCACATTTTGCAGATCCATATCCTTGCTGATCGTGGTCAGATACGAACCGCAACTTGCCGAGATTCGAAATCCCAGTTCCCTGCTGCGCATTTCCAGCCGTTGCGTTATGTAGTCCAAAATCTCTTCCGCATCTCCGCCGCCCGGCACAAACGCCAGCATCTCGTCTCCGCCAAACCTTACGCACAGTGCATCCGGCGGACATGCTGTCTGCAGTGCTTTGGCCACGGCTTCGATTGCCTGGTCTCCCGCCTGATGTCCATGGCCGTCGTTGATCCGTTTCAGATAATCCAGATCTGCCATAAATACCAAAAGCGGTGCTCCTTCCATCTCCGGGTCGTTTTGTATCGCTTCAAACGCCTCCCTAAAGGACAGACGATTGTGCAGCCCCGTCAGCGCATCGATCTTGTAGATTTCTTTCATACGTGACATCAGGTATTGCTGGTACTGCATATTGATATAACCGCCCAGTCCCTGGTTCACCATTTCCGTGAGTGTCGCGGTCTTGGCATAATCCGTCACGTTATAGCTGTCATAGAAATAAACGACATAGCCCATCGTACAGTCCATATAGTCCAGCCCCTGGAAGATCAGCGGATAGCCGCTGTCCATTCGTGCCTCCAGATCCGGCATCACCTGCCGTTTGTCAAACACGATCCGCTCCCCGTCCGAATACTCGGGATCGTAGACCAGATTGTAAGCCGAATCCCAGGGCTCCTCGGTAAAGAAATTGCGCTCCTTGCGGAAACACTCCGACTTTACCACGCAGCACATATGATCCGTATATTTGTTATCCATATTGGAAACCGCTTCGGATAAGGTTCCCGACATGATCATCTTGGTCACACAGTCATGGGTTAGGCGCACATCATCCTGATAACGGTAAAACCGGTCATTAAAGGTACTGACGGATGCCCGTCCGATGTAGGAACAACGGGGACAGCCGCAGGATTCGTTGGGTATCAGTTTGGGGATCACGCGAAACGCCTTCGTCTCTCCCCCCGACATACAATAATCCACCGCCTGCACCGTCATCTCGGCCAGTTCTTTTAAGATGCAGTCCACCGTGGTCATTCCCGGCGTGTTCAGATAGGCTTCGTCATAGCCGTCAAAACCGGTAACGATCACGTCTTCCGGAACACGGTAGCCATGCAGTTTAAAGACATCACAGGCATTGATCGCCATAAAATCATTGGCGCAGAAGAGCGCATCCGGGATGTCTCCGCTTGCGATGATCGCCTCCGTCGCTCTTCTGGCCGGCATCGCCCAGTAGTCACCGTAGCAGACCATACGCTCTTCATCGTAGGGGATCCCATACTCTTCGATCACCCTGCGGAAGATCTGCTTGCGTTCTTCCGAAAACACATTATCTTTATATCCGCCCATAAAATGCGGATTCTTCACCACATGATTTTCCATCACGTGACGCATCACCGATTCAAAACCTGCCGCAAAATCAAAACGCACATCGCTGCAGCCTTCATACTCACCGTCGATCACCACCACCGGCTTATCATGTTCCTTTGCGTCTTCGATGATCTTTCTTGCGATCGTGTGATTCTTGATCTTTTCATCCATCAGGATCACGATATCCGCTTTTTCATAGTCGATATAGGAAAAAATCTCCGCTTCGGAAGGAATATGATCCTCAACCCAATACAGATCCTCATTGATGGAATAGATCCACAGGAAAAATCCCTGTTCTCTTAACCGGTCACACAGTGAAAGTATATAATCATAGACTTGCAGATCATAGATACGAGATGTGCACAATGCTGCTACTTTTCGGTTACCAACCATAGCATTTCCCCCGTTTACTCCAAAGAGCAACTCTTCATGTACATAAGACAGATACCCGACTATAAGTATATCATGGCTTTTGGCTTTTGGGAATAGCCTGCGGATCAGTATGATTTGAAAAACCGCGGGATTTATGATAAGATTTTTGCTATGGCAGCCGAGGTCTTTGAAGATTATTTTGAGCATACCAATGCCGATTATCCGATCGGCGTCTATTATATTGACCTGTCCCATATGTTTATGGAACGGGTGCGTCCCCAATGGCATGATGAAATGGAGATCGATCTGGTGCGTGAGGGACAGGCGATCTTTACCGTCGGAGAGGAAGAAGTCCTCGTTCCGGCCGGCACCGCAATCTGGATCAACCAAAACCGCCTGCATTCCATTCGTCCGGCAAATGCGGAAAAGTGCGTGATCCTTTCCACGCTGTTCCATCCGTCCTATCTTTTCGAAGACGGTTCCTTTCTGTCGGCAAAGTATTTTTCCCCGCTCATTATGGATACGGATTTTACCCATGTGGTACTGGACCGCAGCGATGCTTACGGCCGTCGCGGTTTGGAATGTGTCGATGCCATTCTGGATGCCAACCTGAAAAAGGAATACGGCTATGAGCTGGAGACCAAAGGTATGCTCTGCCGTCTGTGGCTGCAGCTGTTGGAAAAAGATGCTTCCGCCCAAAGACAGGTATCGGTACGTGCCCTGCTGGATGAAGAACGGGTCAAAAAAGCCATTCTTTTTATTCAGGAACACTACCGGGAATCCATTACCTTAGATCACATCGCCGAGAGTATTCATGTCAGCAAGAGCGAATGCTGCCGTTGCTTCAAACGCACCACCGGACTGGCCCCCTTTGACCATCTGCTGATCTACCGCGTGTTTGAATCGGCCCGTCGTATGCAGCGCGCCGATGCTTCCGCCGATTCCATACAGACGCTGTCCCTGGCCGTCGGTTTTCACAATGCCAGCTATTACAACAAGATCTTTAAGAAATTCCTGGACTGTACCCCGACCCAGTACCGGGAATTCATCAAAAAAAGCCACAGGGATGCGCTCAATCCCTATGGCATATCTTTGGCCCGTATGTAATCTCTTCGGGTGTTATTCTTCCGTCTCGTCCTCATACCGGATCCGTTTGGCTACCACGACAAACCGTCCGTATTCCGAACTGTTGTCACACGTGGAAAGCGTGATCAGCTCGTCTCCGAATTCTGCCGTCACTCCGGTATCATAGAGGGCCAGCGCTTTCACATTATCCACGAAATTCCGGAACTCTTCTTCCGTATCCGCATTGAAGAACTGATAATACTTGAACACATCGTCATCAACATGATAGATCTCGGAGCGGAAAGCCGCCAGCAGCTGATATTCCCGGTGTTCATAGAGTGTATCAAAACAGATCACCGGATGCGCCTCCCCGTATGCTCTGGTGGCATACAGATCCAGTTCGCCGAACATCTCCTTACTGCGCATATGGTGTCCGTAGATCATCAGGTTGGTTCCCGGTGTGGTGCCTTCCTCATAGTCATAGGCTGCCTTTCCCGTACCGACACGGGATGCCGGATCCGCAAACAGACAACCGTTCGTATTGTAACTGCCGTAAAAATCCCGGCGCAGATAATAGTACGGATTGGAAGGCGTCTGCATCACCGGGTAGTCAATACGGGTACCCACGATATACAGCCATCCGACGATATCCGAATTCAGCTCGTACAAAAGTGCATACTGCGGCAACATCGAAGTCGGTGTCTCAATATACTCTTCGACGATCTCCTCCGCCTCCGATCCCGGCTCCGCAGTCTGCGTCGTTCCGCCCTGCGCCGGCTTGGACAGGGTTCCGGTGCCTCTTCCCGTGGACTGCCCGAGGTTCTTGGGAGTCGCAGCATCGATCATCGCCTTTAGTTCCGCCTGCTGGTTCCTGGTCTGCACATCGTCCGAAATACCTCTTCCAAGCATCACGACTGCCACGATCAGACAGATACCGCCGACCACCACCAATATATCCCGGATCATCTCCAACCGGTCTTTTTCGCTCATCCTGCCTTTTTTCAAAGATTTCTCCATCCTCAAAAATTAAGCCGTCTCACCCATCTTTACCAGTTTTGCCGCCTGATCGGCCGTGGTACAAGCATCCAGGATCTCCTGCAGATCGCCGTTCATCACGCTGTCGATCTTGTACAGGGTCAGGCCGATACGATGATCCGTCACGCGTCCCTGCGGGAAATTGTAGGTACGGATCTTTTCGGAACGATCGCCGGTTCCGATCTGGCTGCGACGCATATCCGCTTCGGCATCATGCGCTTTCTGCAATTCCAGGTCATAGAGTTTTGCCCGCAGCAGAGCAAATGCCTTTTCCTTGTTCTGGATCTGTGATTTCTCCGTCTGGGAGTAGATCACGATACCCGTCGGGTAATGTGTCAGGCGTACCGCGGAGTCCGTTGTGTTGACGCACTGTCCGCCGTTACCGGAGGCACGCATAACATCGATACGGATATCCTTGTCGTCGATCTTGACATCCACATCCTCGGCTTCCGGCATTACCGCTACGGTTACCGTGGAAGTATGGATACGCCCGCCGGTCTCGGTCTTGGGCACACGCTGTACACGATGCACCCCACTCTCATATTTTAACACGGAGTAAGCGCCGTTACCACTGACAATGAATTCCGCTTCCTTCATACCGCCGATGCCGGTCTCGTCCGCATTGACCAGTTCCAGTTTCCAGCGACGGCTCTCGATATAATGGGCATACATACGATACAATTCAGCTGCAAACAATGCCGCCTCTTCGCCGCCGGCACCGGCACGGATCTCTACGATCACGTTCTTGTCATCGTTCGGGTCCTTGGGCAGCAGCAGGATCTTGAGTTTCTGCTCCAGCTCCGCGATGCTCTTCTTGGCTTCCGAATGCTCTTCCTTGAGCATCTCGCGCATCTCCGGATCCTTTTCCTCCTCCAGCAGCATCAGGGCATCCTCAGCATCCTGATTGGCTTTTTTATATGCCTTGTATGCTTCCACGATCGGAGTCAGGTCACTCTGTTCCTTCATCAGGCGCTGGAAACGCTTGGTGTCGCTTGCCACGCCCGGCTCCGAAAGCTCGTTTAAGATTTCTTCAAATCGATGCAATAAATCTTCCAATTTGTCAAACATATTTCTTTACCTCGTTATTTCTCTGTAAACACCCGCAACAACACGATCTAATCCGGCGTAGTCCTTCACGGTCCGTATCTCCGTATAGCCGCGCTCTTTCATCAAGGCTTCCACCGCCTGCGCCTGGGTGCTTCCGATCTCCAGATACAGCCGTCCTTCCGCCGCAAAATGCTCCGGTGCCTCCGCAATGATCCTGCGGTAAAAATCCAAACCGTCCGCACCGCCGTCCAATGCCATATACGGATCGTGTTCCCGTACCTCCGGCATCAGTGTCGCGATCTCCGCCGTCTCGATATAGGGCGGGTTCGATACGATAATGTCAAAGCCCCTGCTCTCCGCCTCCGGCAATGCCCCAAACAGATCGCCCCGGTAAAATGTTGCCGCAATCTCCAGCTGTTGTGCATTCGCCTTTGCTACCTGCAATGCCTCTTCGGACAGATCCGCGCCGATGCCCGTTGCCGAGCTGGAATACTTTAATATACTGAGCAAAATGCATCCGCTACCCGTACACAGATCCAGCACTTTGGCTCCGGATGCCCCGTCCTTTAGGACTTCTTCCACCAGAATCTCGGTATCCGGCCGCGGCACCAGCACACGCTCATCCACCGCAAATTCCAGTCCCATAAAATACTGCGATCCGGTGATGTGCTGCAGCGGAACCCTTGCGCACCGCTTCTTAAGCACTTCCGAATACTGCTCTTCTTCCGTCTCCGTCAGAATACGTTCCGGCGCCAGCAGCATTGCCTGTCGGTCGGTCCGGCAGACATATTCCAGCAATATCCGTGCATTCTGATCCGCTTCCGGCACTCCGGCGTTTTCCAGCTGCTCTTTTCCGCGTACATAGGCTTCGCGATAAGTGATCCCGCTCATTCGCCGTCATCCCCGCCGGACTGCTTCATCTCCGCGATCAGTCTTTCGATCTCTTCCCGATCCAGAACACTGATCTCCAGCGTTTCCTCACCGGTCTCTACCTCACGTCCGTCCGGCTCGATCCGCTTCTTCTTTACGGTTCTGGTCTTGAAATGCTTCTTCTGGAAACTCTCCCAGTCAAATACCGCTTCTACGGATGCGATCGCCACTTCGATCATCTCATCGTCCGGTTCCTTAACCGTCACACGCTGCAGCCACAATCCCGGCGCCGATATGATATCCAAAAGAACACTCTCCTTGGTACCTGCCAGATGCAGCAGCTCATAGGAGATCCCGGCAACCACCGGCACCAGCGCCACGCGCAGCAGCATACGCATCCACACCGTTTCGGTACGGATGAAGAAACAAAGTACGATACCGATCAGTACCACCAGGATCAGGAAACTGGTACCGCAGCGCTTATGAAACCGTGAGGAACGCTTCACATTCTTTACCGTCAGCGGGCGTCCCGATTCAATACAGTTGATGCATTTGTGTTCCGCACCGTGATACTGGTACAGCCTGCGGATATCTTTCATCAAAGCGATGCTCGCCACATAGATCAGAAAGACCAGGATACGCAACACGCCCTCGATCAAAAGAACCAGAGAATGATTGCGGATATACTTGCCCAGCAGTTCCGAAACCGCATAGGGCACTACCATGAACAGAAGGATCGCAAAAGCGATGGAGATCAGCACCGTGATCCCCATGACCACATCATCCGCCTTGTCATGGAAGATCTTTTCCAAAATACCGTCTTCCTGCTCTTCCTCTCCTTCCCCCACTTCCGCAGAGTAGGACAGAATATCCATTCCCAGCACCAGCGAATCCACAAAGTTAAAGACGCCGCGGACAAAGGGGATCTTGCGTACCAGACTGTCGCCTTTGTGCTTGGTCTGCTTTACATTCACATCCACCGATCCGTCCGGCTTGCGTACCGCGACGGCGTATTCGTCCTTGTTGCGCATCATCACGCCTTCCAGAACGGCCTGGCCGCCGATCCCGGAATAGACTGTTTTTTTCTTTTTTGCCATGTCAACTCCTGTAAAGATACGAAAAAAGTTGGGACAGGGTACACCCATCCCAACTTCTCAGTTCTAAAATACAAAATCTACTTGTTTGCAGTTACACCGTACTTCTTGTTGAACTTATCTACACGACCACGAGCCTGGGTAGCCTTCTGCTGGCCGGTGTAGAACGGATGGCACTTGGAGCAGATTTCTACGTGAATCTCGGACTTTGTAGAACCGGTCACAAATGTGTTTCCGCAGTTGCAGGTTACGGTTGCCTGATAATACTCAGGATGAATTCCTTCTCTCATTTTACACTCCTTCTTTCCACCTCACGAATAAATAAGGTTGTTTCTTTATACGTGTGTGGAACACTCCACAATTAACAACAACTTTTACAATGTACCATAGATTATTTCCGAATGCAAGCACATTTTTATCTAATAACGATTTAATAAAAATGTGTTTTCTGAACCATCTGCACAAATTCCTTGTTATTCTTGGTTCTTGCAAACAGATCGATGATCTTGTCTACCGAATCATCCGGACGTACGCCGTTGATCGCCTTACGGATCGTATTGATCGCATCCATCTCTTCCTTGGTGAGCAGCAGGTCTTCACGACGGGTGCTGGACTTCGGGATATCGATAGCCGGGAAGATACGTCTCTCGGAAAGCTTGCGGTCCAGTACCAGTTCCATGTTACCGGTACCCTTGAATTCCTCGTAAACCACATCGTCCATCTTGCTGCCGGTATCGACCAGTGCGGTTGCCAGGATCGTCAGGCTGCCGCCTTCACGCATATTACGGGCCGCACCGAAGAATCTCTTTGGCGGATGCATTGCTGCGGGATCCAGACCACCGGAAAGTGTACGGCCGCTGGGCGGTACTACCTGGTTGTATGCACGGGTCAGACGGGTGATGGAATCCAGCAGGATGATGACATCCTTCTTATATTCTACGAGACGTCTTGCACGCTCTACTACCATCTCCGCTACACGCTTGTGATGCTCCGGTGTCTCATCAAAGGTCGAGTAGATGACTTCCACGCCCGGTCCGCCAACCTCTTCCTTCATATCCGTTACTTCCTCCGGACGCTCGTCGATCAGCAGAATGATCATATGCATATCCGGATTGGTCACTTTGATGGATTTTGCCACATCCTTGAGCAGTGTCGTCTTACCTGCCTTCGGCTGTGCCACGATCATACCACGCTGTCCTTTACCGATCGGGCTGATCAGATCCATGATACGCATGGATACCGGTGCGCCCGGGCGTTCCAGACAGATACGCTGATTCGGGAAGATCGGGGTCATTTCTTCAAAATTAAGACGGTTCTGTGTGGTCTCCGGTGCATAGCCGTTGACTGTGGTCAGATACAGCAGGGCACGGAACTTTTCCTTCTCCGTCTTGATCCTGGTATTGCCTTCCAGGATATCGCCGGTCTTTAAGCCGAAACGACGGATCTGGCTGGGTGCCACATACACATCGTTCACGCCCGGCAAAAAGTTTTCGCAACGGATGAAACCGAAACCGTCCTGCATTACTTCCAAAATACCGTTTACGGTCTGGCCGCTGTCCAGTTCCTTGATCTGCTCCGGTGTGAGCGAATCCACATCAAACGCCTTCTTGCGGTCTGTCTTATCACCGTCTTTTTTATCCTTATCCTCTTCCGCCGGCTTGGTTGCGGATGCGATGATCTCAGCTGCCTTTACGGCCTTTTCCTTCTCATCTTCCTCATCCTTTGCCACCATTGCCTCGATCAGCTCGGCTTTCTTCATCGTGGTTGCGCCCTTGATGTTACGAAACCGCGCCATTTCTTTCAGATCGGCCAGAGAAATGCTCTTATACCGTTCTCTCATTACGTCTGCTTCCATTCATTACCTCCAAATGAAAAATAAATAGTACCTGTTAGTTAACAATATCGCTAAAAACTACTGTTTTTAATCTACTGTGCCAAAATATCGGTGCAAAAAAACGTGCTAACCTTTTTTATAAAAGTATGCTAATCATTGATGGGATTTCCTAAACGAAATGTCCACTGATCTGTTTATGACTACCTACGGAATGCATTATACACTAATTTTCAGAAAATGCAAATAGTTTTCTTGTACTTTTTCTTTCAAAATGCTAAACTTATACAATATATGAATTCAGGAAACTTTTTTCCCGATAAAAAACAAGATCATACTATATAAAAGGAGATACCACAATGACAAACGCTGAGAAAGCATTACAGTTGCATGAAGAATGGAAAGGCAAGCTTACGACCACTGCCAAAGCATCCGTAAAGAGCGCGGAGGATCTGGCTCTGGCTTACACCCCGGGTGTTGCGGAACCCTGCAAGGTGATCGCACAGGATCCGGAAGCTGCTTACAAATATACGATCAAATCCAACACCATCCTGGTGGTTTCCGACGGTAGCGCCGTTCTGGGTCTGGGCAACATCGGACCGAAGGCTGCTATGCCGGTTATGGAAGGCAAGGCCGTACTGTTCAAGGAATTCGGCGGTGTCAATGCCGTTCCCATCTGCCTGGATACCCAGGATACCGAAGAGATCATCAAGGCCGTAACATGGCTGGCTCCGGGCTACGGCGGTGTCAATCTGGAAGACATCAGCGCACCGCGTTGCTTTGAGATCGAAGAAAGACTGAAAGCTACCCTGGACATCCCGGTATTCCACGATGACCAGCACGGAACCGCGATCGTCGTTCTGGCTGCACTCATCAACGCTCTGAAGGTCGTTAAGAAGGAAGCGGCTGCCTGCAAGGTGGTTGTCAGCGGTGCCGGTGCTGCCGGTGTAGCGATCACCAAGCTGCTGTTAAACTATGGTTTCAAGAACATCATCCTCTGCAACAGCAAGGGTGTGATCTCCAAAGATGCAAAGAACCTGAACTGGATGCAGGAAAAGATGGTTGCCCTGACCAATCCGGAGAACATCAGCGGTACCATGGGCGATGCTCTGGTCGGCGCTGACATCTTCATCGGCGTATCCGCACCGGGCATTGTGACCGCAGATATGGTACGCAGCATGAACAAGGATGCCATCATCTTTGCTATGGCAAATCCGGTTCCCGAGATCATGCCGGATATTGCAAAAGAGGCAGGCGCACGTATCATCGGTACCGGCCGCAGCGATTTCCCGAACCAGGTAAACAACGTCGTTGCATTCCCGGGCATCTTCCGCGGCGCTCTGGAAGGCCGTGCAAAGCAGATCACCGAAAAGATGAAGATGGCGGCTGCCTATGCGATCGCAGGTCTGATCTCCGAAGACGAGCTGGATGAAGAACACATTTTGCCGGAAGCTTTCCATCCGCAGGTTGCTGATGTGGTAGCAAAGGCTGTTATGGAACAGATTAAATAATGGATGTAAAAAAATGGGGAAGCAAACCCTATTATGCTTTTGATGAATACTGTCGTCGCGTTTACGGGGAGAAGGTCTACAAGATCGCCGTGAACATCGGCTGTACCTGCCCTGTGCGTGACGGCACGATCCATTCTGACGGTTGTATCTTCTGCTCTGCCGGCGGCAGTGGCGAATTTGCTGCGGCCGGTGCAGGGAGCACCGATCTTTCGGCCCAACTCGAAGAGGGCAAACAACGAATCCATGAAAAATACAACGGGCACAAGTTTATTGCATACTTTCAGCCCTATACCAATACTTATGGCGATCCGGATTACCTGAGAGCCTGCTATCTTTCTGCCTTGTCCGATGAGGAAGTGGTGGGACTGTCGATCGCTACCCGGCCGGACTGTCTGGACGATGAGATCATGGAAGTCCTGGCGGAAGTGCGCGCTGCCTATCCGGAAAAATCCCTTTGGATCGAACTGGGCCTGCAGACCATTCACCGCGAGACGATACAGTACATCCGCCGCGGTTATGAAAACTCGGTCTTTGAGGATGCCGTACACCGGTTGCACGATCTGCAGATCCCCATCATCGTTCATGTGATCCTGGGCCTGCCCGGAGAAGACCGCAGCCAGATGCTCTCTACGATCGAATACCTGAACACCTTCCCGATCTTCGGGATCAAACTGCAGCTGCTGCATGTCCTGATCGACACCGATCTGGCCAAAGATTACAGCGCCCGCAAGTTTGAAACCCTGACCCGCGCCGAATACCTGCAGCTGGTCATCGACTGTCTGGAACACCTGTCCCCCGAGACCGTGATCCACCGTCTCACCGGCGACGGACCGCGCAGCCTGCTGATCGCCCCGACCTGGAGCACCGACAAAAAAAATCTCCTGAATCAGTTACTTCAGGAGATGAAACGCTTGGATAGTTATCAGGGGAAGTGTTATACCGGGGAAACCAGGTTTAAGACGGTTTAATTATCCTTAATTTTCTTAAAATACTTCCGTACTTCTTTTTCGTACCCGTTATCCGTAGGCGAATACAGTTTGGTTCCCACCAGTGCGTCCGGCAGATACTGCTGCTCGACGTAGTGGTTCGGATAATCGTGTGCGTACAGATAGCCCTGCTCGCGTTCTTCGCCCGCCGAGTCGGCATGCTTGTTCTGCAGGTGTCTCGGTACCGGATAGACCTCACCGTTCTCCACCATCCGCAATGCCTCGTTGATCGCCAGGTATGACGCGTTACTCTTTGGTGCGGTTGCCACATAGACCGCCGCCTGCGATAACAGGATGCGGGCTTCCGGCATACCCACCCGCTCTACGGCCAGGGATGCCGCTACGGCCACTTGTAATGCATTCGGATCTGCCATTCCCACATCTTCGGACGCACAGATCATAATGCGTCTCGCAATAAACTTGATATCTTCTCCGGCCGCCAGCATCCGCGCCAGATAATACACCGCCGCATCCGGATCCGAGCCGCGCATACTCTTGATGAAGGCCGAGATGATATCGTAATGCATCTCGCCGTCCTTATCATAACGGATGGGCTTTTTCTGGATGCATTCCGCGATGATCTCCAGGGTCAGATGGATCCTGCCGTCTGCGCCCCGCTCCGTCGTCATTGCGCCCAATTCTACAGCGCCCAGCGCACTTCTCGCATCGCCGCATGCCGCGTTCGCCAAAAACTCTACCGCATCGTCGTCCATCACCACATCCATATTGGCGAGGCCTTTTTGCTTATCGTTCACCGCCCGCAGGATCAGCGTACGCAGATCTTCCTTTGCCAGCATCTTCAGTTCAAAGATGTTTGAGCGGGAGAGCAAAGCGGTATTGACTTCAAAATAGGGATTTTCCGTGGTAGCGCCGATCAATACAACGGTTCCGTCTTCCACATACGGCAGCAAAAAGTCCTGCTGCGCCTTGTTGAAACGATGGATCTCGTCGATGAACAGGATCGTCCGCTTGTCATACATGGCCTTGTCGTTCTTGGCCTGCTCCACCACCGCTTCCATATCTTTCTTGCCGGCGATGGTCGCATTGATCTGCTTGAAGTTGGCACTGGTCGTATTGGCGATCACCTTGGCCAGCGTCGTCTTGCCGGTTCCGGGCGGTCCGTAAAAGATGACCGAACTCAGACGGTCAGCTTTGATCGCACGATACAGCAGTTTGTCTTTCCCGATGATATGCTGCTGTCCGACCACCTCATCGATCGTTGTCGGCCGCATACGCAAAGCAAGCGGAGATTCCTTCTCCGCCTGTTGCTCTGCCATATAAGAAAAAATGTCCATATTGTCCATATCTTTTACCTGTTATTGTAAGTACATGCGCCAGCCTTCTGCAGAGGATGTCAGGATCACATCCGTATGCGCCGGGTCCAGCACATCGATCTCCGGAAACAGCATAACCGTTGCATCCTTGGCCGTTGCCGTCACCGACATCTTGAGCCTGGTCGCTCCGCGCAATCCGTCCAGATTGCTGCTCTGGTAAGTATACTCTTCGCCGTCATATAACCGTTTCTCGCCCAGAACCTCCAGATTCTCGATCCCGCTGCCGCTGAAAGTGATCTGCAGCTTCACGATATCGCGTCCGGTCAGGTTGGCAAAACATACCTTATATTCCTGCGAAAGCAACTCTGCCGTTTCGGAAGCCCCCGGTGTCGCCGTTGCATCCGATGCGTCCGGTGTTTCCGCGGGTTCCGAAGTCTCCTCCCCGGATGCCGCAGTCTCTTCTCCGGCTGCCGGAGCTGCCGTGGTTGTCTGCGCCGCCGGATCCACCGCCGGTGTCAGTGTCACCACACCCTCTTCCTTCTTTTGTCCGCATCCCGCCAGCATCACGACCAATGCGCTGCCCAACAGGATGTGTACGATCTTTTTCCTCATAGGATATCCTCTTATTTCGCCGGATCCGGTGCCTTTGCATACAGCATTTTCAGCAGGATGGGCACCGAAATACTTGTTACAATGATCAGCAGGATCACTGCGGTAAAATAGGATGAATCAATGATCCCCATATTCAGACCTTTGTTGGTGATGATCAACGCAACCTCACCTCTGGTCATCATACCCACACCGATCTTCAGACAGTCGATCCACTTGAACTTGCAGATCTTTGCCACTGCGCCGCAGCCGATGATCTTGGTCAGCATCGCAACCAATACAAATCCGATGGCAAACAGGATCTTGCTGGTATCGATGGCGGAAAAATCCGTTTTCAGACCGATCGCCACAAAGAACACCGGAGCAAACATCATATAGCTGTTCACCGAAACCTTACGGTCGATGTATTCCGCATCCCGGATGTTGCAAAGGACGATACCTGCCACATAAGCACCGGTAATATCCGCAATGCCGAAGTACCGCTCTGCCGCATATGCCCAGATAAAGCAAAGGCCGAAGCCGATGATGGGAATACGTCTGGTGTGCGGATATCTGGCATCCACCACCTTCATAATGCGGTAAATGATATAGCCGCCGACTACGGAGATCAGCAAAAACAGCACGGTCTTTCCGATCGTCATCATCGGATCGCTGTTCGGGTCACGCATGCCCAGTACGAATGTGAGCACGATAATACCGATCACATCATCGATGATCGCCGCGCTCAGGATCGTCTGCCCCACACGGCCTTTCAAAAAGCCCAGCTCACGAAGTGCTTCTACGGTAATACCAACCGAAGTGGCCGTCATAATACAGCCGATGAACAAACCTTCAAAGAATTCGTCCGTTCCCGGGCCCGCAAAGCCGTAAATGCCCATATACAGGAGCAGGCCGCCGATCAGCGGAACCATAACGCCCACACAGGCAATGGCCAATGCGATCAGACCGGATTTTTTCAATTCCTTCAGGTTGGTTTCCAATCCTGCGGAAAACATGATCAGGATCACGCCGATCTCAGCCATCTGATTGATAAAGTCCGTGGGCTGTACCAGATTTAACAGGCACGGTCCGATGATCAATCCGGCCAGGATCTCTCCGACAACGCCGGGCGCCTTGCACTTCTTCGCCACGATCGCCATAAACTTTGCTGCCAGGATGATGATCGCAAGATCCCGCAGAATCACATAGGTTTCCATAATTTTACTGCCTCCCTAAATATAACACACTTTGTTTTGTTTGAGAAGTTACCCGTTTTTAGCGACTAAAACAGCCCAAAGCATAATGCTTCGGGCTGTTTTTATGTGTGCTCTTTCTCCGTTTTACGGATCTGTCGATTATTTCAGTACCAGCTTGCTCCAAACATCATCCGGTACCAGAGCGATATAGGTCTTACCGGTGTTCAATACGATCTCGGTGCCGTCTGCATTCCAGAATACGGTACGCTCGGACTCACCATACTTGGACCAGGTAATGGGGATTGCTTCACCGTTCTGCAACAGATAGCCGTCCCACTTACTTGCGATCACACAGTTGTAGATCAAATAACCGTTTTCATCCAACTGGGTGTAGTTGGTCTTCTGCAGGATGACATTCTCAAATGCCAGCGGTGCGCCGCCGTTTCCGTCATCCGCATATTTCTTGCCGTACTCGTAATATTCGTACTTGCCGGTGCCGTCGTTGTAAACCAGCTTGGATGAGTTGTGCGGGAAGCATCCGGACAGGTCCGCTTCCTTAGCCGTAAACGCATCCGAATGGAAATCGGACAGGTTCAACTCGGTATCCGAGAAAATGAAGTGCTGTCCCGGATAGTAGCTGTTGTACTCTGTGCTGTAGCGTGCCGATTCGATACGCTTGCCCAAACCGTCATAGGACTTGCCTGTCTGCGGATTGGTATACTTGTCAAATGTGATGTACTCGGTATACTCCATGCTCTTTCCGTTCGGGAAACGGGCAAAACCGCCGCTCAGGTTGTTGGTGTATGCCTTCTTGGTGTACTCATCGATGTAGTACGGACCACCGTCGTGGCAAAGGATCGCATTCCACTCCGCTGCCAGCATAAAGTTGGTCGGACGAGCACTACGGATACTACCGAACTGATCGATCTGTGCCCAGTCCTTTACGATCGGCATCAAACGGGTGATGCGGCCGTTCTTGGTACTGTTCATCAATTCGTAAACGATATCTGCCTTGGAGGTACCGTAATGATTCAGTGCGGTGCTCTCATTATCTACCATAACCGCGATCGGTCTCTGATTCTTCAGATCTTCGGAAATGATCTCGTTGGTCAGCTCGCTGCGATACATACCTGCCGGAACTTCTTCTGCAGAGTTCGCCACTTCTGTTTCGGTCGGTGTCTCTGTGCCCTCGGTCGGAGCCTCTGTCGGATCTGCCGGATCACCGAGTCCGGGTAATTCTACAACGGGAGGTGCATCTGTCGGTTCTGCTCCCTGGCCTTCCTTACCACCCTGATTGTCACAAGCTGCCAGCATCAGAACCACGGCTGCTGCTCCGAATACTGCCTTCAGCTGATTTCTCTTCATAATTTTCTCCTCCTGATATTGTCTAATGCCTTCACAAATACAATTTATGTCAACTGACAAAATCCAAAACTCATTATACCATATCTTGTGGATATTGCAACCATGTAAAAATTCCGAAAAAACCACGGAAAATACGCATACTTTCGGCGTATCGTCCCGAGGTTTCTCACTTTTTGCCCGCGACTGCTGCATTTCGCACAACGCCTACGCACGGAATCCGCTTTTTCGCACGAAAAAAACGGGCAACTGCCGTTGCAATTACCCGTTTTACGCGTCCACGAGAGGATTCGAACCTCCGACCTACCGCTTAGGAGGCGGTCGCTCTATCCTACTGAGCTACGCAGACATTTTCAAGCAAAAGTAATCCTATCAGATTTCGCCGAAGTTGACAAGATGGATATTGGGGGATATATACTTCTGCCCCTCTTCCGCCCTTCGGGCACAGTCCTACTAAACTCGCAAACTCGTTAAGTAGGAACTTGTTTTCCCCCCGCAAGCGGGGGAAGGCTGGGTTACTCTTTATTGCGGTATGATCACGACACCGTCCGGGCCGACCTGGAACGGGATGCCGTCAAAGTAGGCTACCGTGTTGGTCTGCATCTTTCCGGTGGCCGGATCAAAGTAGTAGTACGCCGGTCCGATCGGGATGAAGCCCGTCAGCAAGGTATGTGTCGCCGGATCGATATAGTACTGATCCTTGCCGTCCGATACCAGTCCCACGGCTTCCTTACCGTCTGCTCCGAAGTAGAAGACCAGTCCGCCCACACTCACCAGTCCGGTGGTCATTGCTCCGGTTGCCGGATCGAAGTAGTAATTGTCTGCCCCGATCGTTACCAGTCCGGTCATCATCACGCCTTCTGCGCTGAAGTAATAGGTCTTGCCGTCGATCACCTGTACACCGGTTACCATATGTCCGGTCTTCGGATCAAAGTAACATCTTGCACCTGCGATCTCCTGCCAGCCGAAGCATTCACGGCCGTCTGCTCCCAGATAGTACATCGCACCGTCGATCGCCTGCAGGCCTACCTGCTTCTTACCTTCGGCATTGGAGTAGAAGTTGCCGGTGCCGTCGTTGAACCAGCCAAACTTCAGTGTTCCGGTATCCGGCTGGAAGTAATACTGTGCATCGCCTACGGTTACCCAGCCGGCCTGCTGCCAGCCGTGTTCATCAAAGTAGAACGCATCCGTACCGATCGGCGAAATACCAAACGCCATATGTCCGTCCGGATAGAAGTGATAATTGTGTACGCCGTCATTCAGCCAGCCGGTATAAAGAGCTCCGTTCTCCGCAAAGAAGAAGATCTGCTCACCGATCTGTGTAAATCCGGTCGCCATCTTTCCGTCCGTACCGAAGTAGTAACGGAGTCCGGCGATCTCCTGCCATCCGGTCAGCATACGGCCGCCGGCGTCGAAGTAAAAGATGCTGCCGCCCAGATTTGCAAAGCAGTTGCTCACGCGTCTGCCGGCCTGGTCCACATAATAGCGCGCTCCGTTATAATCCACGAAACGGTTGAACTGCATCTTGTAGTTCTGATAGAAATAAACCGCTCCCTTACGCTCCAGGAAACCATTCGCAATGATCAGCTTGGAAAAATCCTTGTACTGCAGGTCGATATCCACATCACCCTTGATGCCTTTGACACGGCCGGTGCAGCTGGCCTGCCAAAAGGATGCATCATCGCGTCCGCAAGCGGATGAATAATGTGCCACCCATTTGTCATACCCTACCGGTCCGATACTGCGGTCAAACCAACTGGTGGAGCTGTAGATCATCGGATAATAGCCGGCGGCTTCGATCACGGAACAGAAGGTATTGGCTACTGCCGCCAGCTGTTCCGGCGTCAGTTTCTTCTGCTTGTCGGTTTCGATGTCGATCACGACCGGCATATTCACAACATGCGGTGCGATCATCGCCAGCAGATTCTGTGCATCGGCTGCTGCCTCTTCCGGTGTCAGTGCGTAGGAATAAATGTACACACCGGTCTTGACACCTGCCTGAGCGGCACCGACCATATTCAGGTCAAAATAGGGATCCGGTGTAGTGCTGGTACCGGCCCGGACAAAAGCGAAACTGTAACCGTCCGCCCTTACGGCCTTCCAGTCGATCAGTTCCTGATACTTGGAAACATCGATCCCCTTTGCGATCGCCCGGTCTGCCGTCAAAGCCGCTCTCGTCTTCATCACCGGCTGGAACAGCACCATGATCGCCATAATCAATGTCAGGATGCGCGTAGTGATCTTGTGCTTGCGCGTATTCTGCATGTGTAATACCCCCTTGGATTTAATTTTTTATCGAATCTCAGTCTTTCCGCCCATATACGGCTGCAGTGCCTTCGGAATGCGAACCGAACCGTCTGCCTGCAGGTTGTTCTCCAGGAATGCGATCAGCATACGAGGCGGAGCAACCACGGTATTGTTCAGTGTATGAGCCAGATACTTGCCGTCCTTGCCGTTTACACGGATCCGCAGGCGGCGTGCCTGTGCATCACCCAGGTTCGAGCAGGAACCTACCTCAAAGTACTTCTTCTGTCTCGGGCTCCATGCTTCTACATCCAGGGACTTCACTTTCAGGTCTGCCAGGTCACCGGAGCAGCATTCCAGCGTTCTTACCGGAATATCCAGAGAACGGAACAGATCTACGGTGTTCTGCCACAGCTTGTCAAACCACATCGGGCTGTCTTCCGGCTTGCAGACAACGATCATCTCCTGCTTCTCAAACTGATGGATACGGTATACACCGCGCTCTTCGATGCCGTGCGCACCTTTTTCCTTACGGAAGCACGGAGAATAACTGGTCAGTGTCTTGGGCAGCTCCTCTTCCGGAACGATCTGATCGATGAACTTACCGATCATGGAATGCTCGCTGGTACCGATCAGGTACAGATCCTCGCCCTCGATCTTGTACATCATATTTTCCATTTCCGCAAAACTCATAACGCCCGTTACCACGTTGGAACGGATCATAAAAGGCGGTACGCAGTAGGTGAATCCTCTGTCGATCATAAAGTCTCTTGCATAGCTGATCACTGCGGAATGCAGTCTGGCGATGTCGCCCATCAGGTAATAGAAACCGTTACCTGCCACACGGCCTGCCGCATCCAGATCGATGCCGTTGAATTTCTCCATGATCTCGGTATGGTACGGGATATCGAAATCCGGTACTACCGGCTCACCGTAACGGGTGATCTCTACGTTCTGGCTGTCGTCCTTACCGATCGGAACGGACGGATCGATCATCTGCGGGATCACCATCATGATCTTGTTCATCTTTTCTTCCGCTTCTGCCTGCTGCGCTTCCAGAGATGCCAGCTTCTCGGCATTTTCGGTTACCTGCTTCTTTACGGCTTCCGCTTCTTCCTTCTTGCCTTCCTTCATCAGGGCACCGATCTGCTTGGACAGCGCATTACGGCTTGCCTTCAGCTCATCGGCTTCCTTCTGTGCATCGCGGCGCTTCTGGTCCAGTTCGATCACTTCGTCTACCAGCGGCAGCTTCTCGTCCTGGAATTTCTTTTTGATGTTTTCCTTTACCGCATCGGGATTTTCCCTTACAAATTTGATGTCTAACATGTCCGTCTCCTTCTATAACTATATAAAAATATTTTATGCATTTTCCGTTGCCCGCCGCAGGGTTTCCTGCTCCTCCGGGCTCAAGTCGATGTCGCATTTGCCGGCTTTGATCCGTTTGGTGTAGGAATAACTGCCGGTATTGGAATGTACCGTATTGAGCATCACACCGTTGTCCTTTTCATCCAGAAATGCCAGGCAAAAACTTAAGTTTCCGCCCATTTCCTTAAAGGCGTCGTACTTTAACAGGCCTACCTTCTGGATCGCACCCTCGTGCTTGGAAAACAACAGGTCGATATCATTGGCGTACGCCTTGGAATCCTGCTTGAGACGCTCCACATCCCCGATCAGGTCCGTCATCCGGTCTTCCAGACTGGCGGTTCGCTTGCCCATCATAAAGCGGTCAAAGCGGTATTTCAGATCACTGTATCTGCGCATCGTCAGAACGAGCAGCACCACCACCGCAATGAGCAGGAGCAACATCACCACAAAAAGCCAGCCGATATCCAGTCTGCCCAGCCCTATCGCATTAAACAATCTGCTTGCCCCCGCGGGCACTGTTTCCGAAGTTAATAACATCATGCTTTCAATTTATCGTACAACCGTTCAAAATCGTCCGTATTGTAAAAGTCGATCTCCAAACGGCCGGTATTTTTATCCTTCAAAGTAACCGCCACCTTGACACCCAGTGCTTCGGTCAAACGGTTCGCATATTCATCAAACTGTATCTGATACTGTGTCAGGTCCTGCTTGTCTTTTACCGATCGCTTCGGCGCGTTCATCTGCTTGACCAGTTTTTCCACATCGCGCACGCTCATTCGTTTGTCGAACGCATCCTGCGCCATCTCAAACTGCTTGTCGCTGTCTTCCACACCAAGCAGTGCTCTGGCCAGACCCATGCTGATCTTTTCGTCGATCACCATCTCCTGTACGCGGTTGTCCAGTTTCAACAGACGCATCGAGTTGGTAATGGCCGCACGGCTCTTGGAAACCTTTTCCGCGATCTGGTCGTCGGTCATGCCGTGCTCTTCTTTCAGGCGCTTGAAGGCCTGCGCTTCTTCGATCGCATTTAAATCCTGTCTCTGCAGGTTTTCGATCAGGGAGATCTCGTCAATCTCCTGCTCCGTAAACTCACGCACGATCACCGGCACTTCTTTGAGTTCTGCCAGTCTGGCTGCACGCCAGCGGCGCTCACCGGCTACGATCTCGTAAATATCGCCCTTTTTCGTTACCAGGATCGGCTGTAATACCCCGACCTGTCGAATGGAATCTGCCAGTTCCTCCAAAGCATTCTCGTCAAATTTCTTACGGGGCTGCTTGGGATTCCGGTCGACCTTCTGAATGTCCACGACCATCCGGGTGCCGTCGGTTACGGGTATCTCCGGCTCCTGCACAACTGCCGTCTTTTCCGCCTTCGGCTCCATATTCTGTCCGTTCGGTTGCTCCGGACTCTTATTCGCGATCTTATTCGGGATCATCGCATCCAGACCGCGTCCCAGGCCGCCTCTTTTCAGTGCCATTCTTCCGTTCTCCTTCAGTCTAAAACCATAACAAATTACAGTATATCATGTATCCTGTGGTAGTGCAACAAAACCCTCATCCGGCCTGCGGCCACTTTCCCTCAAAAAGGGGAAGGCAGTATACTAACCCAAATATACTAACAGTACCGAGATGTCCGCAGGACTTACGCCGCTGATGCGGGATGCCTGCCCCACGCTTTCGGGCCGGAATTCCTTGAGTTTCGCTCTGGCCTCCAGGCGCAGACTTTTCACATCGTCGTAATCGATATCTGCCGGGATGCGCCGCTCTTCCATCTTCTTGAACTGGGCGATCTGCGCTTCCTGCCGGCGGATGTAGCCTTCGTATTTGATATTGATATTGACCTGCTCCTCGATCTCAGCTGCCACCTTGGCCGATACACCGCTCAGTTCCGGGCGCTCCGGATCCAGTTCCGCCACCGTCACATAATCCAGTTCCGGCCGGCAGATCAGTTCCGCCAGAGAGGTGCCCTTCTTAACACCGGCGGTTCCGTGAGCTTCCAAAAATGCCTGTACCCGGTCGTTGGCGCCCACGATCACCTCGTGCATACGCGCCGATTCCTTTTCGATCCACTCCGTTTTCTTTAAGAGCGTGTCATAATCTTCCTGCGAGATCAGGCCGGTCTCGTATCCGTATTTCCGCAGACGCAGGTCCGCATTGTCCTGTCGCAGCATCAGACGATACTCCGCGCGGGAGGTCATCATACGGTACGGTTCGCGGTTCTCCTTGGTCACCAGATCGTCGATGAGCACACCGATGTAGGCTTCCGAACGATCCAGGATGAGCGGATCCTTTCCCTGTATCTTTCTGGCCGCGTTGATGCCGGCCATCAGGCCCTGGGCCGCCGCCTCCTCATATCCGCTGCTGCCGTTGAACTGTCCGGCGCAGAAGACGCCTTCGATATTTTTCAGTTCCAGAGACAGTTTCAGCTGCCCGCTGGTCAGACAGTCATATTCGATCGCATAGGCATTGCGCACCATACGGCAATGTTCCATACCCGGAACGGTCCGGTACATCGCCAGCTGCACATCTTCCGGCAGGGACGAACTCATACCGCCCACATACATCTCATCCGTGTGCAGTCCCTCCGGCTCCAGGAAGACCTGATGGCGCTCCTTTTCCGGAAACTTCACGACTTTATCTTCGATGGAAGGGCAGTACCGCGGTCCGGTACCCTCGATCACGCCCGCATAGATGGGGGAACGATCCAGATTGGCCCGGATGATCTTGTGTGTCTCTTCCGAAGTATAGGTCAGATAGCAATCCGCCTGGTCGATCTGCACGCTGTCCGGATCCGTTGAAAACGAAAACGGCACTACCCTTGCATCGCCATGCTGCGGCTCCATCTTGGAAAAATCCAGACTGCGACGATCCATACGCGCCGGGGTTCCGGTCTTGAAACGTCGCAGCGGTACGCCGTGCGCCTCTAGGGAAGCCGTCAGATGATTGGCCGCCTGCAGACCGTTCGGTCCCGTATAGGTGATGGCCTCACCGCACAGACATCTCGCCCGCAGATAGGTTCCGCTGCAGATGATCACCGCCTTGCATTCATAAAGCGCCCCGGTAAAGGTGCGCACTCCGTAGATCTTCTGCGGTCCACTTTCTTCCCCCAGATCCCGGTTGGTGATGATCTCGCAGACCTCTGCCTGACGGATCATCAGATGGTCCTGATGCTCCAGATGCTTGCGCATCTCTCTGGTATATTCCGCCTTATCTGCCTGCGCCCGCAGACTGTGCACTGCCGGCCCCTTGGAAACATTGAGCATCTTGGACTGGATGAAGGTCTTGTCGATCACCTTGCCCATCTCGCCGCCCAGCGCATCCAGCTCGCGCACCAGATGGCCCTTGGAGGAACCGCCCACATTGGGATTGCACGGCATGAGCGCAATGGAATCCACGCTGACCGTAAAGATCACCGTCTCCAACCCGAGCCGCGCACACGCCAGCGCCGCTTCACAGCCGGCATGTCCGGCACCTACCACGCACACATCCACCACTTCATGGATCGTATTTTT
>CAMJAP010000002.1 GCA_946403625.1 uncultured Lachnospiraceae bacterium | reverse complement strand
TTGTTAAAGATCTGTTCCGCATATCTTACAGTTTTGAATGTATGCGTCATTCTGCGTTTTTATTAAAGATCTGTTCCGCATATCTTACGGTTTCCATGGCATCCTTCGCATATTTATCCGCGCCGATCATATCCGCATATTCCGGTGTCATCACGGCACCGCCGACCACCACCTTGCAGTCCGGCCATTCTTCCCGCAGCTGCTTGATGGTCTCTTCCATCGCCGGCACGGTCGTTGTCATCAGCGCGCTTAAGCCCACCATGTGGATATCTTCCTTCTTTGCCGTCTCCACGATCAGTTCCGGCGGTACATCCCTGCCCAGGTCCACCACATCGTAGCCGTAGTTTTCCAGCAAAACTTTTACGATGTTCTTGCCGATGTCGTGAATGTCGCCCTTTACCGTTGCCAGGATCACGCGCCCCTTGATCTCTTCCTGTACGCCCGCATTCTGCAGTTTGGTACGGATCACATCAAATGCCACACTGGCCGTCTCCGCACTGATGAGCAGCTGCGGCAAAAAGACCGTCTTCTTTTCAAAGCCTTTTCCCACGATATCCAGTGCCGGGATCAACGCGCCGTCGATCACTTCCAGCGAATCCATACCGCCGTCCAGCAGTTCCCCGGTCAGCGCCCCCGCACGATCCTTCAAGCCTTTTACGATAGCTTCTACCAGAGGACGTTTTACCGGATCTTCAATCTCCGCAAACGCATCTTTTCCGCTGCCGCCGGCCGGTGCCGCCCCTCCCGCGGAAGGTGCTGCTGCCTGCGGTGCATAGTTGGCCGCAAAATCGATATACGCTCCGCAGTTGTCATCCAACGCTTGCAGCGCGCAATAGGTATAGTAAGATTTCATCATTTCCGTGGACGCCGGGTTCATGATCGCCCCCGACAGTCCGTTCTGCATCGCCATCGTAAAGAAGGCCGCATTCACCAGATCACGATTGGGCAGACCAAAGGAAATGTTGGAAACACCCAAACTGGTCAGACCGTTCAGTTTCTCACGGATCAGCTTAAGTGCCTGCAGGGTCACCTTGGCCGAATCCGGTTCCGCACTGATGGACATACACAGCGGATCGATGATGATATCCTTGGGTTTGATCCCGTATTCTGCCGCTCTTTGATACATCCGCTCCGCAATTGCCAGACGGCCTTCCGCGGTCGCCGGAATGCCTTCCTCATCGATGGTCAGTGCCACCACCAGACCGCCGTACTTGGCTGCCAGCGGAAATATCGCATCCATCACTTCGGCTTTTCCGTTGACGGAGTTGATCATCGGCTTGCCGTTATAACGCCGCAGTGCCTTTTCCATAGCCACGATATCCGTGGTATCGATCTGCAGCGGCAGGTCTGAGATTGCCTGCAGTTCCTGCACCACTTCTTCCATCATCGCCGGCTCATCGATCTCCGGCAGTCCGACATTCACATCCAGCACATCGGCTTTCTGGTCCTGCTGCAGGATACCCTGTTGCAGGATATAGTCCATATCATGCGCACGCAGCGCTTCCTTAAATTTCTTCTTACCCGTCGGGTTGATCCGCTCACCGATCAGGATCGGCTTCTTTCCGAATTCCACCGCATGGGTATAGGAAGTGATCAGGGAATAATTCTTTTCGGACAGCGGCACCGGATCCATCGCTTTCACGCCCTCGATCATCGCACCGATATGCGCCGGCGTAGTACCGCAGCATCCGCCCAGCACTCTGGCGCCCTTCGCTGCGATCTTTTCCATGGAAGCGCGGAATCCTTCCGGCTTCACATCATAGATGGTTTTGCCGTTTTCCGTTCGCGGCAGTCCCGCATTGGGATTGACGATCACCGGCACACTGGCATACTTCGTCAGTTCATCCACGATCTCCATCATCTCATCCGGACCCAGGCTGCAGTTGACTCCCACCGCATCCACACGCAGACCTTCCGCTACTGCCACCACGGTTCTCGGATCCGCGCCGGTCAGCAGTTTGTGCGACTCGTCATACGCCGTTGTCAGGAAAACCGGCAGTCCCGATTCCTTGGCTGCCAGCACCGCTGCCTTCGCCTCGTACAGGTCGTTCATCGTCTCCACCAGCACCAGATCCACACCGGCTGCCATACCTGCTTTTACGATCTGCAGAAAGATCTCATAGGCATCCTCAAAATCCAGATCCCCTAACGGTTTTAACAGTTTGCCCAGCGATCCGATGTCCAGCGCCACATAGTGGTCCTCGGCCACATTCGCAAAGGCTTCCGGCTCCCGCTTCACACCGTGGATGTCCGTTCCTTCTTCCGCTGCCTTGATCGCCGCCCTGGCATTGTCCACGGCTGCCGCAACCACTTCGTTTAACGAAAAACCGTCCGTTGCATCCAATGCGTACTTTAAACTGTTCGCACCGAAGGTATTGGTCTTTAAGATGTGCACGCCCGCCAGCAGATAGTCATAATGCATCTGCCGGATCACATCCGCGTGGGTGGTATTCCATTTTTCCGGCAATTCGCCCGGCTGCAGGCCCGCCGCCTGCAATATGGTTCCGCAGCCACCGTCAAAGAAGGTAAATCCGCTGCGCATCCGTTCCAAAATATTCCTTTTGTTCATTTACTGTTCCCCTTTTCTTCGGATCTCGATCTTTGTGATCACAATATCCTCCAGCGTGATATTCCTGAGACGCAATTCCACATGATAGGTATTTTCCGGAACGCTCAAGCCGATCTGCATATGATGCGCATCATTTTCCACAAGTCTTTCCTTAAGCGTACTTTCCCCGAATTGCGCAGTCACCTCATACGTGATCCGGTCGATCCCGCTGCCCTCGATCAGGACCTCATAATCGCCGGTATACAGGGTAATGTTGGGGCCGACGGCAACCGCACCGATCGGCAGCACCCAGGTCCCCTCCTCCGATCTGCCGTATCCGGCCAGCCACGAAGCATCGTTCAGATCGTATTCAAATCCGCTGAGAGATGCCAGCATCGTCTCATAATCCGCAAACCCGTACACGACATAAGCATCGTTCCGGCCCACCTCGTCTTCCTCTGTCAGGTATCGTACCAGAGGACACTCGGCTTCTTCTTCCGTCGTCAGCAGGATAAAGATCTTTCCGGCCGGTTTTATCTCTTCGTGGGATACCGGCTGATTCCACAGTTCCAGTTCCTCCACGTCGATCTTTTCCGTAACATAATCATCCCAGTGGAACATTTCGATACTGCCTTCCGAAAGTTCCGTCACGATATTGCCGTTCCAATAGGAGGCATATCCGCTGCCATATCCCTGTGCCGTCAGCAGCGATACGATCTCTTTTAAGGAAGAGGTCTTGTCCGTAGCCGCCAGATCCGCGTAGGTGTAGGCTCCTCCGCCGATCACTGCAACACACCCGAGCACCGCAGCCATACCGTTCCACAAAGACAGGCCCGCACTCTTCTCCTCCGTGTCCTTCTCCGCAAATATCTGCCGTAAGGAACATCCGATCAACGGTGCCGCAAAGACCGTCAGCAACAGCGCGTAGCTTTCCGCAAACGCCAGATCCGTCAGAAGATACAGTGCAAAATAGACCGCCGTCATCACCAGGACCAGTTTCGCCAGGATACGCTCCTCGGCGTTTCGTTCCTTTGCCTTTGCAAACACGCTCACATAATAATGTACCAGGCATCCGATCAGGAGCAGCGTGCAGATATTGGTCAGTATAGTCTTCAGATCTGCCGGTCCTTCCGTGTAGCCGCATACATGCAGGATGCCCATCAGCAACTGTCCTGCCTTTTCCGGCGAATAACCGGTAAAATTCCATGCATCCTGCGCCCGGAAATGATACATTGTGCGCAATACACCCGCGTTCACCGCATAGCCGGCCGGTCCGCCGACAAATGCACACAACGCCCCCGGCAATTCCGTTTTTTTCTGCCGGATGCTTTCCGACAAAAACAGCAGAAGCATCGAAATGTGACAGACCGTAAGCTGTCTCGCTCCGCCCAGCCCTGCAACAAACGACAAAACAAAGAGTCCGGCCGTCAGCAGGATCTTTTTCTTACGATCCTCCGTACGGCGGATGTGCAGCATCATAGCGATCCCAGTAAAAGCGATCGTAACATACGGCAAATAATCCAGGCCGTACAATATGTGATAAGCGTAACTGCCCGAAACCGGCAAAAACAACAGCGCCAGTGTCAGCGGATACATCTTCCGTATCCCGGCCTGCACACAAAAATAATAATAACTGAGTGCGCAGAGCAGCAACAGCACCACGCCGGAGATCAGTCGCGCACTGTGAAAGCTTCCCGTCAATGTCAGAAACAATGAAAAGAAAAGCGGTTCGTTCAGTACCCTGAGATCCGAGGGATAATACCAGTTCGGCGTCAGTATGCCATGCTCTTTTGCCAGGATCCCGGACAATACCATCTCGCCGGACATCTCGGCATCCAGCAGTTTTTCAATGTGCAGTACATAAAAAACTATCCACGCCGCTACCACTGCCCCCGCAAGGATCCACGGCAGAAATCGGTTACTCTTTCCAGTTTGCTTTTCCAACGCTTACTCCTTCCACATACCGCTCACGAACCACATCAGTCCGATCCAGGTAAATACGGAGTAAAAGATCCCGTCGGCATCCCGCCCGGTTTTCAGATATTCCTTCGCCGTCTCCAGATCCGTCAGCGCAAAACCGCCGAACATCTCCTGCCCTTCCGCGCCGTCCTGTGTCAGCGCCGAAAGATCCTCTCTTTCGCATACCACGCAGACGATCGCATTGCTCTCATCCGTCATGCCCGGCGAGCTGAACAGCAGCGGATTGACCACGCTCATACGATCCTTTTCGGTCACGACCAGTCCGGTCTCTTCCCGCAGTTCCCTTGCCGCGGTGGCAAACAGGGGTTGTTCTTCCTTCGCATCCTCCGGGTCCATCAGACCTGCCGGTACGCTGAGCAGATACTGTCCCACCGGATACCGGTACTCCTTTGCCAGCAGCAGTTTTGCCTCGCCTTTGCCGTCCTTTAAGATCACGACACAGCTCACGGCATCCGGCAGCATCTCTTTAAAGTCTGCCCCTTCTTTTACCGCCGCCAGATCCTCTTTGGCTCTTCTCGATGCGTTATAGTAATGCCCCATGGGTGCATATTTCAAATCATATACTCTCAGGAACTTCTGATCAAACAGTGTTTCGATCTGTTCCTTCTTCGACTCTGCCATATTCTGCTCCTCCCAAACCTTCGCATAATCTTCTATATTTTATCACGGAAAGCGACCGTTAGACAATTTCTTTTTCACGAACATGAAAACAGGGGCCGCCAAAGGGCGTCCCCTGCAAAAAAATACAATGTTTTATTTGCAGCCGATTATTTTACGGTTACTGCGGTGATGTGCGGGTTAACGCCCTCATACCAGTACAGGAAACCTTCTGCATCGATCTTGTCACCAACGTTCAGAGCTTCCACAGCCTTGTAAACATCGGTATCTTCGCCGCACAGATAAGACTCTACCGTGAAGGTGTATACAGCGTCATCTGCAGCCTTTACATCAAAGTACAGATCGCTGCCTGCCTCACCGGAGCCGTCCCAGTTGTACAGGAAAGCTGCATCGTTGCCGTCAGCATCCTGCTTTGCAACAACTTCCAGATCGGTAAATGCTACAAACTGATTCTGATGATCGATCAGCTCATCGGTACCAAGCAGTTCGGTAACATCCTCTGCCTCTGCTACGAAAGTAGCGTCATCCTCTACCAGTTCGAAGGTTGCATCGATGATCTCCACCTCGCCGGACCACTCGGACTTAAATCCGCTTACCAGAATGTGAGCACCCTGGGTCAGATTTGCGGAATCTTCCTCGGTGCAAGCCATGTTGTAGATGAAGTATGCGCCATCCTCATCTGCTGCATAAACAGTGATCAGGCCCTGGCCGTCCTTCTCCCACCAAGCCTGTGTAGCCTGTACATAAACATCTACACAAACCGGATCGTCAACCTCAGCTGCAGCATAATCTGCATAGCTCATTACCTCTGCATCCGTTGCCTCTGCTTCTGCCTCGGTCGGCTCTGCCTCTGCTTCGGTCGGCTCTGCTTCTGCCTCGGTCGGCTCAGCTTCTGCTTCGGTCGGCTCTGCTGCAACCTCAGCCTCGGTCGGAGCTGCTGCATCCGTTGTCTGTGCCGGTGCTTCGGTACCGCAAGCAGCCAGTGCTACGGTCATTCCAAGTGCCATTACCATTGCCATTCTCTTTTTCATAGTTTCTTTCCTCCTTATTAGTTGATCGCATCCATCAATTCTTTCACTGTCTGATAACAATCCTCGCAGATCGTCATCTCTTCGTCGCCCAGAACCGTTACCGTGTAGGATTTGCCGGTCTTTTCCTCACCGCACATATCACACTCAAACTCGCCACAGGCACTCAGTGAGAGAATTGCCGTGATGCCCGCGATCCCAAGCATCATTTTCTTTTTCATAGTGTTTCCTCCCACCGGAGACTCTCCACATCTCCAACGAGTATTATACACACATTCCACAATTATTCTATTGCTATTTTATGCAATATATCTTTATTTTTTCTTTCTGATTCGTACAAAATATACGAAAATACCGACCCAGGCTGTCGCCAGACCGCCCAACAGCATCTTGGACTCCGCCGGCAGAGGCCCCAGTTCCCGCTTTCCTTCCGAATCCGCATACTGATCCAGATGGTACAGCGCATTCATATCCGCATACAGTTTCTCAAAATACGCATCATCCACCGTCTCCTTGCGCCTGGTGGATTTGGTCACATTTTCGATCATCTGCCCCGCCGCATCCCGAAGCGATGCCGAGCCATTAAATACCGGCGTGATAAACGTATGCTCCGTGTTATCCAAAAGCAGTCTGGCTGCTGCGATCTTTACATCATAATACAGATCGTTATCTTCACCGGCCCGGGACAGATAGTCCTGATATTCCGCGGACTGCTGCGCCTTGGAGGTCACCGGTACGTACCCTTCCGTCTGGGAGTAGGCGATCTGCACTTCGTTGGTCAGCAGATACTGCATAAACAGCCAGCTGGCCAGCACCTCCTGCGGGTCGCTCTTGTTAAAGATGCACAGGGACGGCCCCTGAGAGATCATCTGCGGATTGGCCGGATCGAACTGCGGCACCGTCATTACTTCCATCTGAAAATCCACCAGTTTGTCCGCGCTGATATCCAGGTGCGTTGCCTGATGCCCCATCCAGGTCGCACCGGCAGTGGAATCCACCGCAAAGATACACTGTCCGGCATTTAAGAAGTTTCCCGGATAACTGGAGATCTTAAAGGTAGAAAAGGCTTTGTTGGCCGCATGTTTTGAGATCGTCTGCAGCAGTTCCTTCGTGGTATCGTTAAAAATCTCCACATTGCCGGAAGCATCGGAATAACCGGCGCCCCTCTGCCGTAACTGCTGTATCATCATATTGTCCGTAGACTTGTAGATGAACGGGATCATCACCTGCTGCCCGTTGATTGCAAAATTTCCGTCGGCATCCTTTTTCATCGCTGCATCGGACACTTCCCAGACAAAATCCCATGTCAGTGTCTCCGGCAGCGTATAGCCCAGAGCCTCCACCATATCTCTATTGACATAACATGCTTCTGTGGAGCGCATATAGGGCACCGCATAATGCACACCCCCGATCTCGCATTCCTTCAGAAACTGCGGGATCACTTCTGCTTCCGTCGGCCCGTCGTAACGCAGTTCCGAGCCCCCAAGCCCGTAACGCGCATCCGAAAATAACTGATCCAGCGGCACCACGGTATCCGCGCCGGAGATATAGGTTGCGATATGATCCGGGTAAGTGATGCAGATATTCGGTGTCGTATCGGTGGCAATGTTTGTGATCACATCGTTGTAGATCTTGCCGTAATCCGTATACAGACGCAGGTTCACGCTGATATTGGGATACAGTTCTTCAAAATCCGCGATGGCTTTTTCATAGATCCTGGTCTGCGTGATGTTGGTATCGTTCTTGGCCCAAAAGGTCAGTTCCATATTCCGGGTGGTGTCCAGTGTTTCCGGCACCACAAACTCATGCTTTTCCTTTGCCCCGTGACAGCCGCACAAAAAAGAAGCCGCCAGCACCGCTCCGCAAAAAGATACGATTCTCTTTTTATTCAAAAACATCGCCATAACTTATCCTTTGGTTCCTCCCCTGGATACCCCTTCCATGATCTTTTTGTGGAAGATCAGAAACAAAATCACAAGCGGCAGCGAGATCACGACCACTGCTGCCATCATCGCCGGAATATTCTCACGGCCGAAACCGTTCTCCCGGATCTCCTGAATGCCGTTGGATACCAGAAAATACGCCGCATCGTCGGTGATCAGTCGCGGCCAGATATAGGAATTCCAGCACTCGATCACTTTCAATATGGTAATCGTTACGATGGTCGGCCGGCAGATGGGGATCATCACCTTCCACAGATACCGCCAGTCGGAAGTGCCGTCCACCTTTGCCGCCTTATACAGTTCCTCCGGGATCTGCTCGAAATTTTCTTTCAGCAGATAGATATAAAAGACCGAAGTCACGCTCGGCAGGATCAGGCCGGCAAAACTGTTGCGCAGATCCAGATTGGTCACCGTCACGAAGTTGGTGATCACCACCAGCTCGTTCGGGATCATCATCAGTGACAGGAAAAAGGCAAAGACGATATCCTTCCCCTTAAAGGAAAGACGCGCAAAGGCAAAGGCCGCCAGAATCGTCACAAACAGCATAAACAATGTGGTCAGCACCGTAAAGATCAGGGTATTCAGAAAATATCGCGCCAGCGGAACCGCCGTGAACGCATCGATGTAATTGCGGATCGTCGGTGCGAGCGTATACAGCTTCGGCACATATTCCGCATTATACGACGAATAGCTCTTTACGGAAGTAAGCAGCATCCAGTAAAACGGAAACAGCACCACCACGCCCCATACGGTAAGGCCCAGGTACAACAGCACCGTCTTGCCGGTCGTTACGGCTTTATTCTTTTTTATGATCTGCTGATAGTTCTCTTCCATTTACTACGCCCGGTCCTTTACATACTCACCTTTTTGTTGCTGACCAACAGATTGATCGCCGTGATGGTCAGGATCACGATAAACAAGATCAGCGCCGCCGCCGATGCATACGACGGATAGCCGCCGCTGTCACCGTAGAGCATATCGTACACATAACCCACGATGGTATTCATCCCGGCCGCATTCAGATTGGTTCCGAACAATGCCACCTCATCGCTGTAGGCCTTAAACGCCCCGATGAAACCCGTGATCACCAGATAAAAGATCATCGGCGAGATCATCGGCAGTGTAATGCGGAAAAAGATTCTGGCCGGAGAAGTTCCGTCCACTCTTGCCGCCTTGTAATACATCGGATTTACGCTGGCCAGCGCACTGGTCAGGATCAGGATCTTGAAGGGCAGCACCACCCAGATCGTATACAGGCACATCACAAACATCTTTGCCCAATACGGTCCCTCGATAAAATCCACTCCCGGAGATCCGAAGGCATGGAGCAGCACATTGATCATACCGTCCGTATACGCGGTCTTTTTGAACAGGATCATAAAGACCAGACCGACCGCCAGCGTATTGGTCACATACGGAAGAAAAAAGATGGTCTGGAACAGGTCTTTCAGCGCTTTGATCTTGTTTAAGCCCAGCGAGATCAGCAGCGCCAGCCCGGTGGAGAGCGGCACCGTGATGATCACGATCAGGAAAGTATTTTTGAGCGCCTGGATAAAATAGGGATCATGCAGGACATAGGAATAGTTGTACAGTCCCGTCCCCTGATAGGTCTGCGAAGCAAAATTGAATCCTTCCTCAAAGGAATAGATCAGCACGTCGATCAGCGGATATACCAAAAACACTGCCAGGAAAAGCGCTGCCGGCAGCAGGTATAACCACGCCTTAAATTGGGAAGATGATCTCTTTTTCATGAAAACGAGATCCTTTCTTCCGTCTCGGGATGAAACAGAAATACTTTTTTCGGACGCAGATCAAAACGCACCTGATCTTCCATCTTTTCGGAAACCAGCTCCGAATCAATGATGGCTCTGGGCTGTGTAGTCACCGCTCCTGCGTGTCCGAATACGATACTGCTGTCGCGTCCCATCACTTCCACGGATTTTTTGTCACAGCAGAAGGCGCCTTCCCGGTTCCAGATAAAGGCTTCCGGCCGGATCCCCACCAGCACCTTGCCGTCCGGTACACCCTTCACCTCCAGCAGATCATCGTCGCCGATGTACAGGCGTTCCTTCGTTACCGTTCCTTCAAATACATTAATCTGGGGATTTCCCAGGAATTTGGCCACGAACAGATTGGCCGGGCTGTCATAGACTTCCTGCGGCGCGCCCACCTGCTGCACCTTACCTTCCTTCATCACCACGATGCTGTCCGAGATGCTCATGGCCTCTTCCTGATCGTGGGTAACAAAGATCGTCGTGATCCCGGTCTCGCACTGGATCCGCCGAATCTCCTCTCTGGTCTGCAGACGCAGTCGCGCATCCAGATTGGACAAGGGCTCATCCAAAAGCAGTACCTTGGGCTTCTTAACCAGTGCTCTTGCGATCGCCACGCGCTGCTGCTGCCCGCCGGACATCTCCGCCGGCTTGCGATCCAACAAGCCTTCGATCTGTACGACCTTGGCCGCTTCCAGCACCTTATCTTCCATCTCTTCTTTAGAGAGTTTGGCATCGCCTTTTAAATTTTCCAACGGAAAGCGGATGTTCTGCCGTACCGTCAGATGCGGATACAGCGCATAGTTCTGAAACACCAGTCCCACGCCGCGGTGCTCCGGCGGCAGATCCGTCACATCATCGTCTCCGAAAAAGATGCGCCCTTCCGTCGGCACCTCCAGCCCGCTGATCAGATTGAGTGCGGTACTCTTCCCACAGCCGGAAGGCCCCAAAAGCCCCACCAGCTTGCCGTCCGGGATCACAAAATGAAAGTCGCTCACGGCGACCACATCTTTCGGATTCTTCTTTTCTCTTCCCGGAAATACTTTTGTCAGATGCTCCAGCACCACTTTCATGGAACACACTCCTCCGATCTTCTGTACCTGCAGACAATAAAAGGCTGCCGGGTATCGGTTCCAAACCCGGCAGCGATCAAATATCCGTTACTTTAATACTACGGTTTCGTAATATACATGGATCTTTCCGCCGTTGTACCGTCCTTCATAGTCTGCGGCAACTCTGGCAACGATCCCCTTGGCTTCCTCTTCTCCCGTCTCCGGCAGCAGCAGCACCACCTGCTTGTCGGAATATCTCGTAAAGATATCCCCTCTGCGCAAGCCGTTGAACAAAGCCTCTTCCAACAGTTCCATATCTTTTTCCAGCTCATCCTTTTGCGGAACATAGCCTTCGTCCGGCATCAGATTGAGCAACAGCACACGGGTATCAAAACGCCCGCGCTCTGCCTGACGCACCAGGAAATTGTATACATACTGGAAGCCGCGCAGGTCCACCTGATAAGCCCCTCTGTGTCCGTCGGTCCGTCTCGCCAGTTCGTGGAAATAGCGGATGTCCGCATAACGCGCTGCCTGCTCCATATCCGCAGGGGTCTGGTCGCTGAAGAAATGGTATGCATTTTTACCGTTTTGCTTCACGTGGTAAAGTGCCTTATCCGCCGCATTATACAGCGCGGTAAAATCCTGTCCGTCCTCGGGTGCCAGCGCAATACCTACGGACACCGAAGAATTGGTCTCGTACTTGCATTCTTCCAGTTTGTGACACAGTTCCTTGATGATACTGCCCGCGATCTCCCCGAGCTTTGCCTTATCCACGTTACTGTCGATATAGGCCACAAATTCGTCACCGCCGATACGGCATGCCACATCCTTCTTGCCGGTATGATCCCGCAGGGTATCCGCAAACATCTCCAAAGTCTTATCCCCGGCATCATGCCCGTAATTGTCGTTAATGGCTTTGAAGTTATCCATATCGATCATAAAGAGCGCACCCTTACCGCCTTTACGCAACCGCTCCTCCACCACCTGTGAGGTATAGTTGCGGTTCCAAAGACCGGTCAGGGCATCCTTTTGAGATTTGTCCTTGATATCTTTTAGTTCTGCGGTCAGCGTCTGCTGGGTATCCAGCGTACGCATGATCTTTTCAATGCGTCCCAGCAGGATACTCGGTACAAAAGGCTTGGGCAAAAAGTCCACCGCCCCCATCTCCAGACACTTGCCTTCGGTTACGGCATCTTTTTCGGCAGACATAAATGCCACCGGAACCGACTTGGTCCGCTCCTGTGCACGCATCTGCTCCATCACCTGATAACCATCCATCAGAGGCATATTAATGTCGAGCAAAACAATATCCGGTATGGTTACAGATAAAAACTGTAACGCCTGTTTTCCTGAAATCGCCGTTGTTACTTTATAATGTCCGTTCAGTGCAGCACTTGCGCAATTCAGATTGATTTTTTCGTCGTCCACGACCAGGACATGTTTCATACTTCTCATCCTTCCTGTGAAACATTATTCTTTACAAGTGTTGTATTATTCCGATCCGAGAGCCGCATAGAGCATATCCGCAGTAAAGGGTTTTGCGATAAATCCGGCTGCTCCCAGTTCCTCTGCCTGCTGCTTTACGCCTTCCTCCTCCGCGCCGGTAAGGAAAAACACTTTGGTATCCGCGATCTCCGCATCCTGCCGGATCATCCCCAAAGCTTCCAGCCCGCCGATCCCCGGCATTGCCACATCCAGAAATACGACATCCGGTTTTTCCCGACGAATGAGTGCGATACCGTCCGTAGCATTATCGGCCTCATGGATCTCCACGTTTTTCTTCTTCAATACCATCTGGGCCAATCGGCGAAACATAGGATCGTCATCAATCACCACTGCTTTGCTCATTACTGTCTTCCCCCACAACTTTTCGGATCATCCCGAGCAACTCGCCGTACTCCGTGAGCAGTTCCCCGTGATGTAATGTAACATAATCAATATTATGATCTTTCAGTGCGAATTCCATCGCTCTGGCATGTTCGGAAAACACCATCGCGCCGATCGTTTTGGAAATGCTCTTTAAACTGTGCGCACGGATCCGGTAATTCTCCCAATCCTTCTGCGCAAACAGCGTTTCCATTTCTTCCCGACGGTCTTCTTCCAGATAGATTGCTAAAGTATCATAAAGAAATTCCTTAGAATCCATGCAATAACTCAGCGCCGTCAGCAGATCGATCGCGGGACATTGCTCATGAAATTCCCGCATTTCCTCCAGTGTGAACTGTCCGGAGTCGCTTTCTTTCGCATCTTCCGGCGTTGCTTCGGAATCCGGTCTGCCGCTTTGTATCTCCCGAAAACCGACGATCCCCTCCGGCAGATACATTTCCAATGTCTTTTCCAGTGCCGGGATCTCGATCGGCTTGGTCAGATAATCCGCAAATCCTGCCTGAATATACATATCCCGGGCGCCTACAATAGCGTTGGCGGTCAGCGCCACCACCACGGTATCCTCCGACAGCAGATGCTCCGAATGCATCTTGGCCAGTGTTTCCATACCGTCCATCTTCGGCATCATGTGATCCATAAAGATCAGATCATACTTCTTCTGCCGTACCGATTCCAGTGCTGCTGCCCCGGAGAGCACGGTATCCGGAAGGATACCGTTTACTTTCAGAAGGCTGCGGATCACCTTCAGATTCATTTCATTGTCATCAACGACCAGCACCTTTGCATCCGGCGCATACAGATGTCCTGTTTCGGTCTTGGTCTGCACGCTCTTTGCCAGATGTTCCTCATAATCCCCGATCGGTTCCGCATCCACGATGCCCTGATCGATGTAGAACGAGAACGAAGAGCCTTCTCCGTAGACGCTGTCCACCTGCAGGCTGCTGCCCATCATCTCCAAAAGTCCCGTTACAATGGACATGCCCAGTCCGGTGCCTTCGATATTACGGTTGCGGGTCTCATCCAGCCTCTGGAAAGACTCAAAAAGTTTCTCCCGATCCTCTTCCCGTATACCGATTCCGGTATCCTTGACTTCCACATAAATACGGATCTTATCGGCGGTCCGTTCTGTGCCGCGGATCGTCAATGATACACAGCCAGTCTCCGTATATTTTACACCATTTGTCAATAGATTGACAACTACCTGACGCAATCTTACGTCATCTCCGTAGAGCTTTACCGGCAATTTTTCATCGACGGAAACCTTCATCTGCAGCCCCTTGGCTTTGGCCCTCTCGGAAACCGAATTGACCATATCATGGATCATTGCCGCACTGTCGTATTCCACCGGCAGGATCTCCATCTTGCCGTCTTCGATCTTGGAAAAATCCAAAATGCTGTTGATCAGCGAAAGCAGCGTCCGTCCGGCACTCTGGATGTTATTCGAATACTCCCGGATGGAAGCATCCTCCGATTCCCGCAGGATCATCTCGTTCATACCGAGCACCGCATTGATCGGAGTACGGATCTCGTGGGACATCTGCGCCAGGAAACGGCTCTTGGCATTTCCGGCGGCGATCGCCGTATCTGCCGACTCCTTCAGCTTGCGGTTCACTTCCTCCTGCCAATTGATCTGCGCCGTCAGCAGGCGATAAACCATGATGATGCAGATCAGGAAGGCAACCAGCGAGATCACACCGTATACCAATACATTGCCGTAGATCTTCCAGATGCTGCTCGCCACATACACCGTAAAGTGCGAACTCTCGTCCCGGCTGGCGATCAGGATACGATTCTGCCCGTCATAATCCCGGCAGATATGAACCGTTCCGTCCGTCGGAATCTCGCGATACGTCAGCTGCGAAACATTTGTGGAACGGCTCTCCGACATCTGATAGCTGCCGTAAGGATGGTTGATGATCTCGCCCCTTGCATCGGCCAGAAACGCATATCCCTTATCGGAATAACTGCTGCCCAGGATATCCGTCAGCTTGTCCATATAGAAGTCGATGCCGAAGATGCCCAGCCATTCCCCGGTTCTGGCATCGTATACCTGCTCCGAGATCGTCAGACAGTACAGTCCCGTCTGTTCATCGAAATAGGGTGCGGAAATGCTCCACCCCTTTTCCGAATGCAGCGTATCGATATACCATTCCCGCTCTTCCACATGCCAGTTTTCATCCGGCAGCCATCCGTTATTCATAAAAACCGTAGGCTCCAGATTGGGATTGGTCATATAGGTCACGGAAATTTCCGGATACTGCTGTGTGATACGGTTCAGATACTCGACGGTACCGTCATAGTCCGCAAGCATCTCCGGATGTGTGGAGATGATGCTGCAAAACATATCCAGAATGCTCTTTTGCGTATCCAGCCACTCGGACAGTTTGTACTCGTAACTCTCCACTTCACTGCGCATCCGGTTCGTTCCCCAGCGCAGTGTAGCCGAAATATTCGTATACAGGCTGATGCCCATAACAAACAGCAACACACTGATGATAACGGCACGAAACCGCTCGTTAATACCGCCTTCCGGAATGTGCTTCCGCTCCCGTTTTTCCCGGGTCTCATTCTGCGCAATGGTCTTGTAGGAAATGATCTGACCGATCATCTCGGACAAACGCCCGGAAGCCTCGCGGATCTTGATGAATTCCTCTTCATAGTCAGCGCTGTGTCGAATGTTTTCCACGCTGGCACAATCTACGATGCGATGCAGCGGATCCCGCAGTTCTCCGGTGATCTTGTCCAGAAACGCTTCCTTGGAAGACAGCGCATCTTCCGCCTTCTTGCGGTTTCGGATACTGCTCGTATACAGCATCAGGATCACCAGAAACAGGCCCAGGTTGATCAAACTCATCGCCGCCAGCTGCAGATAGGAATTCTGGTACAAAGACCAGTTGCTGACGCCGACGATCATATTCCAGCCGGACGAGGACCGCGTCGCGAAAAGGGTTTCCGAATGCACTCCGCTGCGGATATGGCTCATCACGACACCGTCGCTGCCCTTGGCCAACCCGAAGATACCGCTGTAATCCGGCATCACTTCCGCCAGGTTTTCCCCGACCATTTGGTCATTCGTACATCCTGCGATCGTTCCGTCATCCGTAACGATCACGGCCATACGCGTACCGTTCTCGTACATCTCGCGGATATAATTGCGGATGGTATCCATCGTATAGTCCACCGCCGCCACGGTGGTGTGGTCACTCAGCATTACCGAGATCGTAAAGCAGATGCTCCCTGTTCGGGCATCAATATAAGGTGATGTGATATAGGGATTGCCGCCGTTACGGATCGCGCCGGTGTACCAGTCTCTCTCCGTAGGAACATACCCCTCCGGCCGGTCGTTAAACTCCGGCATGATATCCCAGCCGTCTCCGGCGACATAGAAACTGAACAGATTTCCTTCGGTTTCTTCCAGCAGTTCCTTCTGCTTTTCGTACACAAAACTCTTAAGCGCATCGTAATCCCCGAGATACGTCTGCGCCTGCATCCCCAGTTTCATCGTCAGCGCTTCGGAATCACTGATCACCGACTCCATACGCCCGCTGATACCCGCCAACTGGTACGCGCCGGAATCTTTGGTCTGCTGTGATGTCATCTGAAATACCAACAGAGTATTCGTGATCGTAACCACGGCAAGCACCAAAGTGACCACTATGATAATACCGGTTGTTTTACGGTTCTGTTTCATCCTTCTCCTGTATCAATACAAATCTGCTGTGTTTCCGATACCGTTTTCGTTTCTGATCACGGTATCCTTTCCGGCCCCCCCACCGGATCAACGCATATTGCCTTCCTCCGCTTTCCGGATGCCGATGATCGCCGTAACCGACTTTTCCGGAGTCATGATCATCGTGTCCATCAGGGACAAGCCGATGTATTTGGACGGATGGAGTACTTCAAATACCCCTTTCTGATTTTCCAGCGCCAGATCCCCATATCCCGGACTGTATCTGGTACATAACGACCGCCCCTCTTCTGCCGCCTCTTTTTCCAGTTTGTCATTCAGCGCATTGCATACCGCTTCGATTGCCGCCGCACCACATGCCTGCATCACCGCCGCCTCTGCCATAGAGGTCAGCCTGGTCCGCACCAGCATACGGTCAAATGCCGCACCGATCGTGGCCGCAAATATATAGATCTCATCACAGCCCCTCAGATTTCTCGCCAGATGCCGGCTGACGATATCACCGTACGGCATACGGATCTGACCGTCTTCATGACAAATGACAGGAAAGCGTGAATAACACGCCTTGCCTGCCATTACCTTCTTTACTTTATCCAGACAACGGTCGATCAACGCATGATCCCATTCCGGAACCTCCGAACGGCCGTAACCGAGATACCGGTGGATCTCCGGATAGGAAATCTCCAGTTCATCCGCCGACGGAATATACGTAATGACCGGGTATGCGATTGTTTCCCCTGATTCTTCCATCAATCTCAAACACCCACGCTCTTTTTACATGAAGGAATGATCTCGGACAGATTCTGCTGAATCTGTGCCGCTACTTCCGGTTTGTTCATCGTATATACATGGATATGTTCCACGCCGTTTGCCAGCAGATCGATAATCTGATCCGTTGCATACGCGATCGCCGCCTGCTTGAGCGCTGCCGGATTGTCCGAATAACGATCCAGCAAAGCCACATAGCGTCTCGGGATAAATGCCTGGGACAGTTTGATGATCCTTGCCATCTGTTTTGCATTGGTCACCGGCATAATACCCGCTACCACCGGCACAGTCACACCGCCTTCCCGCAGACGATACAGATAGTTGTACAACAGGTTGTTGTCAAAAAACATCTGTGTGGTCAAAAATTCACAGCCGGCATCCACCTTTTTCTTCATATTGGCAATATCCGTCTTCAGATCCGCCGCCTCCGGGTGCTTCTCCGGATAGCAGGCACCGCCGATGCAGAAATCGCCGAACTCCTTGATCACCGGGATCAGTTCGCTGGCATGTTTGTAAACCCAGTCCTCGGTACTCTCCATGCCTTCGGGAAGATCCCCTCGCAGCGCCAGGATATTCTCGATCCCCGCTGCTTTGAGTGCCTCCACCTGTTCCCGGATGCTCTCTTTGGATGCATTCACACAGGTCAGATGCGCCAATGCCGTAACACCGGCCTTCTCAATGTTGGATGCGATCGCCGTGGTGTAGGTACGGGTACTGCCCGCCGCGCCATAGGTCACACTCATAAAATCCGGCTTCAGTGATGCGATCTCATTGGTCGCTTTCTCCACGCTGTCATACACTTCGCTGGTCTTGGGCGGAAACACCTCCAACGACAACGTCGGCTGTCCGCTCTTAAAAATCTCCGAAATTTTCATAATCTCCTCCGATATTACCATCCATCCGTGATGGACAAATTAACTCTTTACCGATCCTTCCGCGGATCTTTATCTTCTTTAATCTTCTTTCTTCTTGCGGATATACGGTGCATACGCCGCAAATGCCGACGGGATCGGATAATCCGCATCAATGCTTTCCGGCGTTTCCATCCGGCAGTTCGCATCCGTCTGCCACGCCCCCGGCTTCGGAACCAATTCGTCGGCCCGTACCAGATATCCTTTCATCCGCCATTCCAGATGCGAAAATATATGCTTGCTGTCCGGCAATCCCTCAATGTGCAGCGGTTCAAATCCCAGTTCTTCGACATAGACCAGCGCATCCTTTTTCGACAAATGCCCTGCTGCCGCCGGAAGTTCATACAGCCCTGCAAGCAATCCTTTCGTCGGCCGCTTACGGATCAGCACCTTGTCCTGATACTGTATCACAAATACGGTTTTCTCTTCAATGCGCCGCTTGGCCTTGGGTGCTTTTACCGGCAGTTCCGCGGTTCTTTGCTCCAGATATGCACGGCATTTTTTCTTAAGCGGGCATTCCGCACACTTCGGTTCCCCGTTGGGCAGACAGATCATCGCTCCCAGATCCATCAATGCCTGATTAAAGATCCCCGGATGCTCCCCCGGGATCACCGCTTCGATCTCGGCTTTGCGCTGCTTCTTTAGGCTCTCATCGGATATATCCGTCGGATCCGCCAGATATCTGGCAAACACACGCAACACATTGCCGTCCACCGCTGCCACCGGCTGATGGTACGCAATCGATGCGATCGCTCCGGCCGTATAGACACCGATCCCCGGCAATGCCAATATCTCTTCATAATCTTCCGGCATTTCACCGGCATACTCTTCAACAATTTTTTGCGCTGCTTTTTGCAGATTGCGCGCCCGGTTATAATATCCCAGCCCCTCCCAGAGTTTGAGCAGTTTTTCCTCCGGAACCGAAGCCAGATCCGCAATCCGGGGCAATTCCGCCAGAAACCGCGCATAATAGCCCTTGACCGCCTCTACTCTGGTCTGCTGCAGCATGATCTCCGATACCCATACATGATAGGGGGAAGGATCATCGCGCCATGGCAGGCTGCGTTTATGTTCCCCATACCAAGTCAGCAGCGGTGATACCATTGCTTTCAGCAGGGTCTTATCCTGTTTCTTTTCACTCATAAAACTGTCTGTATTCAGCCTACCGGCACACGCGCCGAAGGCACTACCTCACTGGCACGATCCGTATGTACCGCCTGATCATCAAAAAAGATCTGCGCCCCGAATGCTTCCAGAACATCCCGCTTGGAAACCCCTCCCAGGAAAAATGCTTCGTCAATACGCACATTCCACGCGCGCAGTGTACGGATCACGCGTTCATGCGCCGGCGCACTTCTGGAAGTTACCAGTGCCGTACGGATCGGCACTTCATCGGGCGGAAACTCCTTTTGCAGATCCGAGATCGTCTTGAGCAGCTTGGCAAAAGGCCCCTGCTTCAGAGGATCTTTGGCATTCTCCCGTTCGTTTTCCTCAAACGCCTCCAGGCCATCCTTCTGATAGATCTGCTCCGATTCATCCGAAAACAGCACGGCATCACCGTCAAATGCGATACGGATCAGCTCGCTGCCATGTTTATTGTCCGTTTCATAGTGATGCACACCATCACTGTATATGATACCGGCAGCCACACCGGACCGGATCGCCTCCAGCACATCATCCTCATACGCCGACAAAAACAGATCCGTCTTAAAAGCGTTCAGATACTGTGCCAGTTGTGCCCCGCTCACCAGTGCCGCCCGGGTAATATTCAAATTGTAATGCCCGATGGAATTGAACACGCGCAGGGAAGTGTCCGCACTGTTGCGGCTCATAATGATCACTTCCACACGTCCTTCCTGTCCGGGCAGTTGATTGATCGCCAGCAGGGATCGGATCAGTGAAAATCCCGGTCCGGGCTTGAGCGGTTCGTTTTCATGCGCCACCTGATACTTGCAGTAGGCTTCCACGCCCTGTCGCTCAAAGATATCGTTCTCCATAGACATATCAAACAATGCCCTGGAAGAAACCCCGATCACCAGTTTTTTATCCAATTCGTATGCCATGATCAACCCCCGTATCTTTTACCGCCTCTCAGGCAATCCCTCACCCCGGCCGGTGTCTTTCATATTTCTGTCTGGTCTGCAGATTATTGCGGATACGATAATACCGGTCCTCAATATCTCCATCCTGCACTTCCAGTCCCAGAGACAATTCGATCAGCATCAGCGTCTTCGGAGTCAGCCGGTTGCGTTCTTTTTGCAGCACATCCAGCTTCTTTTCCACGGTATCCGCATCCAAAAACTTGGTCAGCGACGGGTCTACCGCAGATGCTCCGGCCTGCTCACCGCCCTCTGTCACAGCCTCTTGTTCCTTATCTTCCGGATCCGCCGGCTCTTCCGCATGTTTCTTTACGCTCGGATCAACCACACGGATCGTGTTGTCTTCGGTTCGTTCCGCCCCGTCTTTTTTCTTGAAGATACTCTTTCCTTCGGTCTTGTGAAACAGTGACAGTTTTTCCGCATTTTCCGAATGCTTCTCCGGTTTCTGCGGTGCCTCCGCTTTTACGCCATTCTCCTTTTTTACTTCACCGTCAGTTTCTTTTCCTGCCGTATCTGTCTTTTTATCTGCCGGCGTATCGATATGGATATCCTTGCTGATCCCCTTGGCACCCTCGTCTTCCGATGCATTTTCGATCAGAACAAATCGTTCTTTCTGCTGCGCATAGGGATATTTTCCCCGATCCACATCGCTCAGAAACTCTTCCATATCCCGTACATAGATACGAAACGGTTCATACAGACCCTGATATACCACGCTTTTTCTGCCGCTGCCCGCATCCGTAGCGATCAGCAACACCTGATAATCCCGTCCCTTAAAGTGTCTGTACCTCTCATATGGTCTTGGTTCCGGCCGCATATCTTCTCTCCCCTTCGTATCTGTCCGGCCACGTTTTTTCGTCACGCTCCGGACTGCTGAAATGTTGTTCCCCGGCACTTTTCGTGCATAACATAACAGCATATATTGTACCTTAAAATCGCAAAAAGTACAAGATAATGCTTGCAGTTCCAAGGCATTTTGATTTGACACTTTTCCCGGCAGAAAACATTATTCTGAATTTTATCGTGTTCTTACCGGATAATGTGCAGCTCCGTCTTTACACCCGCTACATCAAACGGGATATTCTCCAGTGCATCCAACAGCTGCGCCTGCTCTTCCTCTTCCAGATGATTGATGCGTTCGTGATGGATACCGATCCGGTAGGTACGGATCTGGCCGTCGATAATACAAGTCGTGGTGATCCCGCTGTTCGCATACCCGTTCTCCGTCAATTCACCTCTCAGCGTCCGGGTATATCCTTCCACCAGATCCTGATAATACAGACTTTCATCCCCTGCGACATCTTCCTGACCGATGGCCTTTACCCGCGAGTAGAAGAGCAGCATCAAAACCGCAACCACTACCAGCGCATAAAACATTCTGTCATTCTTTTCTTTCCGTCTCCGGTATTTCCCGTTTCGTCCGGTCTGAACGCTTCTTTCCGGATGCTTGTCCTTCGGTGTAACCATTGCCAGTTTGCGTGCACTCCCCTGCGCTACTCTCTGTCTTCTATATGTCATCTGCTCTTCCCGATACATTTCTCTTGCCTGCATAGCCATTTGTTTTTCCTCCCTCATCTGTTTGCTGTCGAAACTTCTGTTACTGTCACTCTTGATTCTGATACGAAATCCGTTTACCGACCTTCCGCTTTTATGCCGCCTGCTCCTTCAGTTCTTCCAATTCCTCTTCTACTTCTCTCATATCCTCGCAAGCGCAGTAGAACTTGCCCATCACATAGATCTCGTAATGTCCCATTCTGCTCGTCACCTTGATATCCATCGCTCTGTCCTCCCCGGTATCCACCGTTTTGTTCCCCGCCATTTCCGGCTTTTCCCTTGTTCTGAAACCTATTATATCCATATCAAGTACAATATTTTGGACTTTGACGAATATTTGTTCTTTTTTCGTTGAAATTTCCAACTGGAACCGGCCAGTAAAGACAGTTTTCTCGCTGTGCCTCCGCAAGAAGTTTGCTCGCCCTGCGCATCCCCTCCAAACCGACTCGCCCTTGCAAACTTACTTGCTCGTGCCTAAAAAGAGCGGGGCACGAGCTGCGTTTCGAACAGATGCTGCGGGCGAGTGGGGGATGCTTGGTCTCACAAACTGCTGCGGCAGGCTTCGAAAACTGCTTTATCTGATCCGGCTCCCTGGCCACCTTGCTCCCGCAAAAAGAAAAAAGCCGTCAAATGACGACTTTTTCCAATGTCTTGTTTGCGTTGTTTCTTTGCTGCTTACGGAACCTCTTTCAAAAGTACCGGGTCACCCAGCATAACATCAATACCATATAACCCCTCTGCAGCATACATTTCAATCTTCAGATCCTGTACACCGGTCAGATCCAGATTGATCTTGTACGGGCGAGTCTGTGTATTAATTCTTTCATCCGAAAACAGTACTCTTCCATCTGCAACGATCTTAACAGATCCCGCAGTATCCGGATTTTTGATCTGAAGCAGAGAACACCCTACCACGGTAGCCTGAAAACGATTGTACTGTCCATTCAAATAATATCTCAGATATTGTTCTCCGGTATATGGCGATTTATATGTAAGTCCTCTCAATGCTGTTTGGTACTTATTCCCATAAAGATCCGTGTAACAATCTGATATCGAGCGTCCCTCAGTGAAGAATTGCACCCCTGATCCCTTCGATTCATACGGCTTAATCTCTCTGAGGCTCGTCGTCGCATAATTCACTGCTACACTTCCCGGAGCATACGGTCTGCGTCCTTCCGCCTTTCCGCAATTCACATAGTGCGCATACAGCACATTTGCATCCGTTCCCAATGCCGCCTTGATATCCGGATAGGTTGCCGCATAATATGCCGGATCAAATTTTCCGCCGTCCGGCATGGTTCGAACGCCGCCACCGACAGATGCCGCAGCCGGTGCAGCCGCTCCTTGGGCATACGGCAGACGCCCCTCTGCTTTTCCGCACAGTACATAGTGTTGATACAAAAGTGCCTCGTTGTTACCGCATACGGCCGCCACATCCGGATAAGTTGCCGCATAGAACTCTGCGTCAAAGATATTACCGTCCGGCATAGTCTTCGGAGCTGCCAGTGCGGATAAGCTGTTTGCAGCCATTGCGGCTACCATGGTAACGGTTGCTGCCATTACTGAGAATCTTCTCTTCATAAAATGTTTCTCCCTTCTTTTTTTCTGAATTTTGCAACCTATACATTGCAAAAATGAATTATACACCACCTATAATAACTTTGCAATAAATACATTGCTTTTTATGGTAGGGAAAATGTCACAAAAAATTCGGCAAGATGCAACTTTAGGCAAGCGTATCCGACAATTAAGAAAAGAGCAGCATCTCACACAGGAGGATGTTACTCTTAAAATGCAGTTACAGGGATGCAATATCACCCGCAGTATATATGCACAGATCGAGTGCGGCACCTACAACATTCGTGTTTCCGAGTTGATGTATCTGGCAGATATTCTGAAATGCGATATGAACACCCTGTTTACTTTTTCCGATTCCGTTTCTTCCAAAGCAGTCAAGTAGTCCGCTCCCGCACTTATCCCAGAGATTCCACAAAAAAAGCCGCCGACCGGCGACCTTTTTCATCTTAATCTCCAAATGCCTATAACGGAATGATGTCTTTCATATAATAGAAACAGATTCCGAAGAAAGCGATCATAAGCAATATCACAACAACGGAAAACAAGACCATCTCCACCTTCGGATGGCGTCTCAGCCTTTGAAATACATACCAGTCTTTGAAATATCCCATCCCTTTCAGGAAGGATTCCATTGCCGCCATAAAGTTTCGCATACTTTTCTTCCTGTTCTCTTACAATACCATACTGCGGATCTTTCCTACCGCTACCTTATTTCGCAGCAGGGCCGACACATCCGTATTCCGCTCGCCGTGATCTTCGTGGTAAACCGTGCGGTCGTGAAGGATCACGCTGCCGTCCTCACCCTGCTCCGTCGGATAATCGCCGTAATAATACGGGAGGGACTCGATCGCCGCATCCCACGCTACCCCTTTGCAGTCCGCCAGTGCACAGCCCGGGAAATTAACATTCCAGATCTCGCGGGTCGGTTTTTCTTTTTTCAGGATCTCTTCCGCGATCTGTGCCATATAGTGGTCCGCCACCTCATACACATCGCCCATCTGATTGGAAAACGCAACCGCCGGTACTCCCAGCATCCGTGCCTGCATCGCCGCACCTACCGTTCCCGAATAGGCCACATCAAAGCCGGCATTATACCCGCGGTTCATCCCGGAGAAACACCAGTCCGGACGGCAATCCTTCATCAGATATGCCAGTGCAACATCCACACAGTCCGCCGGCGTCCCGGATACGCTGTAGGCTTTCACTCCGGCTATGGGATATTCCACCGGCCGCACGATCAGGGATTTGCGTATGGTGACGCTCTGAGACATCGCACTGCACTGGGATGCCGGTGCTACCACCCACACCTCACCGAAGCGCTTTGCCACCTCCACCAGGTGCCGCAGGCCCTCTGCCTCGATCCCGTCATCGTTCGTTACCAGTATACGCATAAACCCTCCTTGTTAATGAAAAGCACCCGCTTTCGCCGGTGCATCATACACTATGTTTAATGATCAGTGTCTCCACACTCAGCCGGTCACTCATCCGCCCGGTCTTGATGGCCTCTTCCGCCTTTACGCAGTCTTCGATCGCTTCCTTCAGTTCTTCCATACTGAAACGCGATGCCAGTCGTCCGTTTTCCTGCACGGCGTAGGGCTTCATTTTCAGTTTTGTCTCGATCTGCTTCTGATCCATTCCGATGCTGCGCAGATCCTTCACCCGCAGCATACGGTTAAACTGCCCCGCCAGCAGGGAGATGATACCCATCGGCTTTGCATTTAGACTCAGCATTTCATAATAACTGTCCAGCGCCTTCTTCTGCTGCTTCTCCGCGATCGCATTGGTCAGCACAAAGACATGCTCCTCGATCCTGGCGGTTGTGACGGCATCAATATCCTCCGCCGTGATCTCTTCTCTTCCTAACGAATAGCAGATCAGTTTCTCCAGTTCCGAAGAAATGTTCATCATATCCGTACCGGTCTTCATCAGCAGATAGGAAAATGTCGAACCGCGCATCTGCTTGCCTTCCCGCTTCAGGATGCGTAATACCTGCATACGGATCTCGTCCTCGGTCATTTCATTATAGGCCACCACCCGGCCCAGTTCCTTCACGGTCTTGAACAAAGCCGTCACGCCGCTGGCCTCTTTTTCCACAAAGATCAGATAGGTGGTATCCGGCATATGCTTGATGTAGTCATTCATCTCCGCATTTCCGTTTTTGAAAAATCCGCTGTCCGTTACCAGCACCACGCGATGGTCGGCAAACAGCGGCATGGTATCGGCAAATTCGATGATCTGCTCCACCGTTGCCTTCTTACCGTCAAACCTTGCAAAGTTCATTCCGTCGTCTTCCGGCATCAGGTACTTCAGCAGCCAGTCGGTATTCTGTTTTTTCAGGAACGCTTCCTCACCGTAGAGCAGATAGATATTCTTCAGTTCACCCTTTTTCAGATCCTCTGCCACCCAGTTTACGGATGCTTCCGCGGCCTTCTTTGCTGCCATACTCTTTCCTCCGAATAAAACATATTCATTCTACCTTCCCGCCCTGTTATCCGTCAACCCAAAAATGCCCCTGTGGCTCTCCCGCTCCTATTTACATTACTACACCGCCATGATAAACTATTTTTCGTCCGGCCAAAATCGCCGGATCCAGTATTCTAATCAAACCGGAGGATTTGAAAAAATGATTATCAAGGTCATGATGCTTGTACTCTTTTTCGGCGTGATGATCGGCGTAGGTTTCTACTGCCGCAAGAACTCCACCGATGTCAACGGCTTCGTACTCGGCGGCCGAAGCGTAGGTCCCTGGCTTACCGCTTTTGCTTACGGTACCAGCTACTTTTCCGCCGTTATCTTTGTCGGTTACGCCGGACAGTTCGGTTGGAAATACGGTATCGCTTCTACCTGGATCGGTATCGGAAATGCATTGCTCGGTTCCATGCTCGCATGGCGCGTACTCGGAAGACGCACCAGGATCATGTCCCAGCATCTGAATTCCGCAACCATGCCGGAATTTTTCGGTCAGCGTTTCGATTCCAAGGCACTCAAGCTTTTTGCCTCCCTGATCGTATTCATCTTTATGATCCCTTACACCGCTTCCCTGTACAACGGTCTTTCCCGACTGTTCGGTATGGCGTTCAATATTGACTACATCTACTGCATCATCCTGATGGCAATCCTTACCGGTATCTATGTTATCGTCGGCGGATATATGGCGACCGCGATCAACGACTTTATTCAGGGTATCATCATGCTCTTCGGTATCGTAGCCGTTATCCTGGCAGTGCTCAATTCCAAGGGCGGATTCCTGGCTGCTCTGGATGGTCTGGCTCAGGTATCCGATGAAACCGTGAGCACTACACCCGGTATCTTCAATTCCTTCTTCGGACCGGATCCCATCAACCTGATCGGCGTAGTTATCCTTACCTCCCTGGGAACCTGGGGCCTGCCGCAGATGGTTCAGAAATTCTATGCGATCAAATCCGAAAAGTCCATCACCAAGGGCACCATCATCTCCACACTCTTTGCAGGTGTGGTTGCCGGCGGCTGTTATTTCCTCGGCGGTTTCGGCCGTCTCTTCAGTGATCAGGTGGATGTCAAGGCCGAAGGCTTCGATGCCATCATCCCGGCGATGCTTTCCAACTTAAGCCCGGCACTGATCGGTCTGGTCGTGATCCTTGTCCTGTCCGCATCCATGTCCACACTGTCTTCTCTGGTTATGACTTCCAGCTCCACTCTGACGATCGACTTCATCAAGGGTACGATCGTTAAGGATATGAAAGATAAGAAGCAGGTACTGTGCATCCGTGTACTGATCGTTGTCTTCATCGCGATCTCAGTTGTCCTTGCCATCGTTCAGTACAAATCCAATGTAACCTTCATTGCCCAGCTGATGGGTGTTTCCTGGGGCGCTATGGCCGGTGCATTCCTTGCTCCGTTCCTCTATGGTCTGTACTGGAAAAAGACCACCAAGGCTGCCTGCCTCGTTAACTTCATCTTCGGTGCAGGCTTTATGACCTACAACATGCTGTTCCGTTCGACCCTTCCTGCGCTGCTGCAGTCCCCCATCAATGCGGGTGCATTTGTAATGCTGGCCGGATTGGTCATCGTTCCGGTGGTTTCCCTGATCACACCGAAGCAGGATGCAAACGAAGTGGACAAGATCTTCAGCTGCTACAACAAGAAGAACGAGGTTCCCGTAACCCAGTCCCTCAGCGACTGAAACCATTGATCCTACAAAGTATTTCGGACAGGAGATCGCTCCTGTCCGTTTTTTATTTGCAATCTGTTTTATCTTTGCTTACCGGCGTGCTAAAACGGATAGTTATCTCGTTTTATATGCCGGGAAATCCTGCTCTAAAACCGGATCTTTCCCGGAAAATGTGGATAAAAATGTTGATAGCCTGTGCGTAACCCGGCCTTTTTCTGTGGATAATTTTGTTTAAAAGATGTGCTTGACAGCAGTGTGTATTTACATTATCATCGGTCGCGTGTGGTTCGGGGATTTCTCCCGTCAAAGCAAACGGTGGCCACCGTTTCAATCACCAGGTAAAAAACAATATCATATTCTTGATGCCGGGCGCGTGCGGATCTGGTTTTTCATTTTGTAGTACCTTTCCATCTGAAAATCTTTTTTTCTCGCCACGCCCACCCGGAAGGGGTGGTTTGGATATGATTATTTGTGTTACTTTTTGTATTACTTTTTGTGTTTTTTTACTTGCATATAGCTTTATTTCGCTTTACAATATAAATGAAACGAGGATTATTAATGTATCATCACTTTAACACGGATTTTACTAAGTATAATTTTGTTTGGGACGAAGAAAAGGAGAAAAAAAATTTTAAGGATCACGGAATCCATTTTAAAACCGCAATAAAAGTTTTCCTTGATCCTATGAAACTGATCCGTGAGGATGAAGAGCATCCTGTAGAATTACGCTACAATGTAATCGGCAAAATCGGAAAGATCGTATTTGTTGTTTTTGCTTTTCGCAAAAATAAGGTCATACGAATCATCTCCGCAAGAATTGCCAGCCAACCGGAAAAAGAGAGGTATGAATATGGTAAAGATGACTTTACATGAAATCGATTTCACCAAAGGCTTAACAAGTGAGGAACTGGCGCAGTTGGAAGCCGCCGAAAAAATGCCCATCGTCTATGACGATGACTGCCCGGAACTTACGGAGGAACAGTTGGCCGAATTCAAAAGAATCTCCGACATCAAAAAAGCCCAAAAGAATAAGCAGACGGTTACCCTGCGCTTATCCCCTCAGGCTTTGGCAAAGGCCAAATCTCTCGGCAAAGGATATACCTCCGTATTGGCCAGGATTTTGGAGCTTGGTCTTTCCGACAATGAGCTGATCAAAAAATGCCTGTGATCAGCGTGACCGTGAGCATAAGAAAAACGCCCCTTGCGGGGCGAATTCCTTAATTCTGTTTAATTCTGTTCTACGGTCTCTACCAGCGTCTTGAACTCTGCGCGATATTCATCACTCAGATCCAGCTGGGAAAGTTCTGCCAAAATGTGGTCATAGCTTGCATCTGCCTTGTAATCACTGTCACTCAATACCATCGCAAACTCTGCCACTGCTGCCGAGAAGATGAAATCATTTTCCGGAGCATCGACTACATTCTCTGCACCGATCGGGTATTCCAACAGCTTGGAATCCTGCTCGCCCGGCTCCTTGTAGCGGATCTGCAGGGTCAGCCACTCATTGCTGTTCATTGCTTCTTCGGTAAGTGTGGCTTCCTGATATTTCAATTCCGTATCTTCTGCCTGCTCATTTTCTTCCGTTTGTGCACCGGCCGGAACCAGTTCGTACAATGCAGTCACACTGTGTCCTGCGCCGATCTCTCCGGCATCCTTGGTATCATCCGCAAAATCTTCCGCATTCAGTCGTCTGTTTTCGTAACCGATCAGTCGGTATTCTGCAACATACAGCGGATTGAACTCAACCTGCAGCTTCACATCATCCGCTACCGTAATCATATTGGCGCCGAGTTCCTCTACCAATACTTTCTTTGCCTCATTCAAAGAGTCAATGTACGCATAGTTTCCGTTACCGTCATCTGCCAGTGTCTGCATACGGGAATCACTGTAATTTCCCATACCAAATCCGAGTACCGATAAGTAAATGCCGCTCTCTTTCTCCTTCTTGATCAGATCACTCATCTCGCTCTGGCTGGTAATTCCTACATTCCAGTCACCGTCCGAAGCGATGATCACACGATTGTTTCCATTCTCAATAAAGTACTGTTCCGCAACCTGATATGCCATTTCCAATGCAGATCCGCCGTTGGTAGAGCCCCCTGCCTGCAGACCGTTCAGTGCATCCATAATCGTCTGCTTCTCATTTCCCGGCACACCGTCGATCACGATCTGATTTCCGCTGGCATAAGTCACAATAGATACTCTGTCCTTTTGTCCCAGCTCATCGACCAGCAATCCGAATGACTGCTGCAGTAACGGCAGTTTATTCGCATCCGACATCGATCCGCTCACATCGATCAGGAATACGATGTTGCTGTCTCCTGCCTGCGAAAAATCGACTGCTTCCGTCTGCAAGCCCAACCGCAGTAAAAGATTCTCCTGATTCCAAGGGCACTCAGCAATCGTCGCATTGATTCCGAAAGGCTCTCCGTTCTCCGGTCCGTCATAATCATAACTGAAATAGTTGATCATCTCTTCCGCGCGAACCGCTCCGGTCGGAATATCTTCTGCCCGATAGCCCTCCCGGATCATCCTTCGAACATTCGCGTACGATGCCGTATCTACATCTGCTGCAAAGGTAGATAACGGACTCAATGACACCGATGCAAATCCGGTTTCCTCGATGCTGTCATACTCTTCCGTATCATAATATTCCGCCTCATAACACGCGCCGGCATAGCTCGTGCTCACAGAACACGAATCCGCTTGTACTTCAACACCAGCCGCTGCACCTGCCGATTTCCCACCCATTCCGGAATAGGCGCCTGTTTCTCCGCACGCGCTCAGTAAGGCAGCTGTCGCAAATGATACTCCTGCAAATCCTCTCCACCATTTTTTTCTCATAATGATTTCCTCCCGTTTTGACACGGCCCCATTGACCGTGTAATCTCTGTTTCTGATTAGGATACGGAAATGGTATAAGGATTTTATGGATGTATGGAAAAATTTTTTACACTAAATATTTTCCGAAGAACTGTTCCAGTCGTTCCTCATCTAAAGGATGATCTCCACTCCATCCCGAGAGCGGTAATCTTATCTCCGAACGCATTGAACCCGGAACGCTTTTGCTGATCTTCCACATTTCCGTATACGGAGTAAAACCATCGTATAACGGTTTGATATAGGGATTGGGCATTACCCCCAATTCCTCTACCGTTGCAGAAAGCGCGTCACCGAAACCTTTCCGTTCGCTCCCTTTAGCATGATCGCCCCTTCTTCATCCGTACGAAACACATCGCAGCCCATCGCCTCTACACGCTCCATCACATCGGCATGCGGATGACCGTAGACATTATGATAACCACATGATACGACCGCGATACGCGGCGATGCCCACTCCAAAAATTCCTGCGATGTCGAAGTATGCGAACCATGGTGACCTAGTTTCAAACAAAAGTATCCGTCCTGCGGTCGGGAAAGCGTATCGCTATAGTTTCCTATTTGCTCCAGTATCGTCTGCTCACTTTCCACCGTGGCATCTCCGGTAAACAGTCCCGTAAATCCGCCGCCACTCACTTCCAGTACTTGCGAGTATGCATTCACATCTTCTGTCCGGTATCCGCTCTTCGGATGCAGACACACAAAACGCAGCTGCTCGCCCTGCAAAACCGAACCGGCAGCATTCCACAAGATCGGGATATCCTGCTGCTCTGCCAATGTAATCAATTCTGTAAAATCTTCCTGTGCTCCACATGCATCCGGCAATACGATCGCGCCAATAGTTATACCGCTGTTGTACGTCGCAAGCATCTCTAGCAAGCCGGAGCAATGATCCGTATCCGGATGCGTTACAAACCAATAATCCACTTTCGCGATCCCGCGATATTTCAAAAACGGCTCGATCTGGTATTGAAACAACGCATCCTTGCTTGTACTTCCGCCATCCAGCATCACCGTCAGATCCGGGCTTTCAAAACAGATGCCGTCTCCCTGTCCCACATCGAGAAAGGTGATCCCCACCTGCGGACGAAAACGCGTTAACAGGATCAACACTGCAGCGGCAACGAATCCGCAGCGCCATAACAGTAACCGTTTCAGATTTACCTCCGGCTCCTTTGCATAAATCTTATCTCCGCCGATCGTTCTCAGTAATTGTCCGTACCATGTCGTCTTTGTCTTCTTCTCCTTTACGATGCCTGCCATCTTCAATACCAACCTGCGTCCCAAAAGAAACACCATGCCAAAAAACAGATAAGTAATCACCACCTGTACTGCCGAAGGACAGCCCGCGATATAGGTATGAAACGGCAGCCTCTGCAAAAACGTGCATAACATGGAATAGATTTTTAAAATCCCATGACACGGCCATCCGACGAGAATCCCTGCCGGCAAGAAAATACTTCCGAAAAGCAACACCAGCAATCCGCAGATCATCAGGATACTCATCAGTGGTATCACGATCAGATTGAGCAGCACCGAATACACCGGTGTTTCATAATAATTCAGTAATATCAGCGGAAGTGAAAATACTGACACCGCCACACTTCCGGTCAGCGCTTTTAATAAGCGGCTCCGCAGGTCCTGTCCGAATCGTATGCCTTCGATAAGTGCCGGGTAAAAGATCGCAATCCCGGCCACTGCCGTATACGACATCCAAAACGCCGAAAGCATCAATTCATATGGCGAAAAAAATACCGTACTCGCCGCCGACAGTGCCAGTGCCGTCGGCAGATCATAACTGCGCCGCTCCACATCCGCTCCCGCCATCAGTCCGAACATGATCACTGCCCGTACCGTGGAAGTACTCGCTCCCGTCAGCATCGCATAGTTCACCATCAAAAAGATCGCCACCGCTGCCGCCGGAAGGATTGGCACCGTCGCCTTACGCATTCCCTTATACAATCCGATTCCCAGGATACTGATGTGCAGACCGCTGATCGCTAAGATATGCGCGATACCGTTCACACGATACAGATCCTTGATATCCGAAGACAGTTCTCCCTTATCTCCCAATACCATCGCTTTCATCACGGCAGCATCTTCTTTCGGAAGACAGGCATCATAGATTTTTCCGAGCCTGCTGCGCAACTGCCATAAGCCTTCTTTCCAAACGCCATACGATGCTTCCGGTGCTGTCCATTCCTGCACCGCAATTTTTGCTCCGTAACCTTTGTACAGATAATACTCATACAGATCAAACTCCCCCGGATTGGTTGCATAGCGATAGAGCGAAAGTTTTCCGCGCACCACAACCGTACTGCCGAGCATCGGCAATACATCCTCTTCCGCCAGGCTGCATATCACACCGAGCCGGCCTGCACTTGTTTCGTATTGCGTTTTATATTGAGTTTTTTCCTGAGATCTTCCGTCAGAGAATCTGACATCATTCAGATAAAAAATCTGCTTCCCGTTCTTTTCTTCCTTCCACTCCACCACACCGGTGAGCGTAACCGTTTCTCCCGAATATTCCCGATACGGATTTTCGGGCGGCCCAAGCCATCGCAAGCCAAGCCATACGATCAGTAAAAAGAAAAGACACGCGGAACATAATGGTCTTTTCATTGTGATTCCTTTTTTATCCCTATCCCTACTGATAATCGGAATATCCCCTGCGCAGTGTACCCTTTACTAAAGGATACTGCAGCTCCCAACGCAGAACCGATATCCGTTATTTCACAATATCCAAATTACGGGAAAAACTGTTGTCCAGCTGTATCATCTCACGGTACAGCACCTGTGTCTCACCGTTCACCATGAACTGCACGCGGTGGACATCCTTGAGTTCCGCCAGCGAATTTACGATCGAATACAGCGTGACTTCCGGTGTAACATTTCCGGCTGCATTCAAAAACTCCGAACTCAGATTGACATAGCATACACCGTCCGTATCCGTGACGGAAAGGATCCTGGTGTCGGGATCCACGGTGCGGTAGATTTCTTTTCCTTCCGGGCCTGCGATCAGGCTCTCTACCACCAGTCGCTCCATCGACAGGTTGGTGTTATAGAGTACATTCTGCGTGGTCTCGATCAGCTGCGTTCCGCTCTCGTCTGCAAAATAAAGATGCAATGCCGCCATATCATATGCATTGATCTCGGCGCCTTCGTTATCTACAAACGTATCTTTCTGCATTACACCGATCGGATTGCCGGACCGATCCAAAAGCGGTTCTTCTCCGATGCGCATGCTTACGCCCTCGATCCCCGGGATCTGTACCAGCGTACGTACCAACGCTGCGCGTACCAATACTTCTCTGGTGGCGGACATTTCTTTGTAAGCCGCATCCGCAACCAGTACCACCTGATTGCCTTCCAGAAAACTGCTCTGTATCGAAAAGTCTGTCTGCAGCGGTGCGTGCCAGTCCTGCGACTCCGGCACCTCTGCCATCTTGCCCAGCAACTCCGGCAATAAACTTTCCGCATCTCCCACGCCGCTCTTGGGCTGATACGATTCGTATACAAGTGCCGTCTCTGCTTTGTTCAGATAATAGATTCGATAGGTTCCTTCCTTGTCCTTTTCCTCATCCGCTTTTCCGCAGGCATTCAGAAGAAAGACACCAAACCATAACAGCATCGCCCACAAGCATACGCTCTTTTTTTTCAAGACAATACGGCTCATTTCTTTTCCTGCTCCTGAATGTAACTCAACGGGATCTTTACTACAAAATCCGTCCCCTCGCCCACCACACTCTTCACCTCAATGGAACCACGGTGCAGCAGGATCGATTTACGCGTCAGCGACAACCCCAGTCCGGTACCGCTGATCTCTTTGGAATGCGATTTGTCCCCCCGGTAAAATCGCTCGTAGATGTGTCCCTGTTCCGCTTCGGGGATACCCACACCGCTATCGGCAACATTCACCGTCATATACTGGTGATCCGCATCCAGTGTGATCTTTACCCAGCCGGGATGTTTGTTGTACTTGATCCCGTTCTCAATCAGGTTGGTGATCGCCTGTGTAAACTTCACCTCATCGATATCCGCATTCACGGTACGATGACTTTCCAGGATCAGGTCCACTTCATTCTTTCGTGCCAGAGGACCGAGACGTTTTACCGCCTGCTCCAGCAGTTCATTGATATTGCGGTTTTCGATCCTCAGTCCGGATGCACCCTTTTCCATGCGCACCAGGTTCAACAGGTCCGTGATGATCTCGTTCTCACGATCGATCTCCACCGAAATATCCTGCATAAAATCTTTGTAGACTTCTACCGGCACTTCTTCCTGCACATTCAGCGAGTCCGCAAGCACCTTGATTGAAGCGATGGGCGTCTTTAATTCATGCGAGACATTACTTACAAATTCCTGTCTGGAATCGTCCAGCACTTTGAGTCGCTGCCGCAATTTGTTAAATGCCTCTACGATTTCCTGCGTCTCTTTGTAATCCGATACCACAGGGGTCTCGTCATCAAAGGTGACCACACTGCCGATAGCTTTGGTGACACGGTCAAACGGCTTAACGATCACCGTGGCTACGATGGCTGCCACACCGACCACCAGCATCATAAACACGATCTCAATGATCAATGCACGCCGCCCGATATCTTCCGCCTTACGAAAGATGTCATCGGTTGAAGCACTGATCAGCAGCACGCCTTCCGTCTGCGTCCAGTCCCCCGCCTTGGTCAGCGGCATCACAGGCACCGCCACTTCGATATAGCGGCTGCCGGAATCATAATTGGTGATCGTCTTTCCCTGATAACTGCGGATCACTTCTTCGCCGATCATGGTTTTGCCGACACTGATATCATAGGTGTCCCGGATCACGCGAAAGTTTTCGTCGATGACCATAATGCGCCCTTCAAACAGCATAGACAGCTGTTCCAACTGCGACTCGATCAATTCCGAAGATGGATTTTGCAGATAGTTATAGTTGATCAGTTTGTTTGCCATAACGCGGGCTGCTTCCGTCACTTCCATGGTCCGCTCCTGCACCAGCTGGGAACGATAGTTTCCCAACTGTGCGTAGCGCATGGTTTCTGCGGTCAGCAAACCCACCAGCAAAATGATGATAAATATCCGGAGTCGGAAACTCCGAAGAAACGTTATTTTTTTCATTTAGCCCTTGTAAAAATAACCTACGCCCCATTTGGTCTGTACATACTTCGGTGCACCCGGTGTTTCTTCCACCTTCTCGCGCAGACGACGCACATGCACATCCACGGTACGCGCATCTCCCGTATACTCTTTGCCCCACACCATTTCCTTCAGCTGATCTCTGCTGTAGACCTTGCCCGGATGTGTTACCAAAAGTTCCAGGATATCAAACTCTTTGGCAGTCAGATTGATCTCTCTGCCCTGAATATACAATCTGCGATTATCAATATCAAAACGAAACTCACCGTTCTCCACAATCCCGGGATTAACCGGCTTCGGTGCTTCCTTCTTTTTCCCGCGACGCATAAATACTTTGATACGCGCTTTCACTTCCAGAATATTAAACGGCTTGGTGATGTAATCATCGGCTCCGGATTCAAATCCCATGATCTTGTCCATATCCGTGCCCTTTGCCGTCAGGAAGATAATGGGCACATCCGAAAACGAACGGATCTGACGGCACACTTCCATACCGTCGATCTTGGGCAGCATCAGATCCAAAAGGATCAGGTCATACGCATTGGTGCGTGCCAGCTCCAGTGCTTCCTCACCGTCATACGCTGCGTCCGTTTCCAGACCATCCTGCTCGATACTGTATTTCAAACCTTTTACAATTGCTTTTTCGTCATCAACGATCAATACTTTTCCGGCCATACTCTATATCCCTCTATGCGTCCGGCCAATGCACGGACGCCTGTCATTTCACTGTAATATCATCCCGTAGTTTTTCAAAGGTCGCGTCTCCGATCCCGGATACCTGTTTCAGTTCTTCCGTGCTACCGAAACCTCCGTGCTCTTCACGATAAGTCAGTATCGCTTCCGCTTTGCTTTCCCCGATCCCGGGAAGCTCCGTCAGTTCTTCTTTGGTGGCACGGTTCAGATCCAGCTTGCCGTCTGCGGTTCGCGCACCTGTCTGTGTCGTTCCTCCGGACGGTGTACCGAGTGCTTCCGCCTCTTCCTTCGTGGGAATATGATACTGCGTGCCATCCTCGATCGGGGCCGCCAGATTGCAGTACGCCTCTGCAGCATCCTCCGTAAGACCACCGGCCAGATCGACTGCCTCATACAAACGACTTCCCGCCGGCAGTTCATACACTCCCGGATCCTGTACGGCACCGCTGACATGCACAAAACACACAGCCGGCTCTTCTTCCTCTGCCTGTGTGTGCGCGTCCTCAGTTTCCTCTGTTTCGGACTGCTCCGTTTCCGACACCGTGAAGGTATCCCTTCCTCCGGTCGCCCGTTCCAACTGTCCCGTCAGATATGTCTGTGCGGATCCGCACCCTGTCAGAAATAAAACTATCGCAACTACTTTCAGAAAATCTGTTTTCCTGTTTCTCATGATGTGCTCCTTCTACACGTGCTAGTCGTATAAAAGGCCTTCTCAGACATCACTTGCAAGTTTTATTGTAAGATATCACGATTCAAGATTCAAGAAGTTTTCAAAAAAAATTAATCGGACACATTCACTGTCATTTTCCAGAGAATCATGTCCGATCTGTTTTGCATATTCTTACAACTGCGAACGCATCTGCGCATCCAGTTCTTCCAGTTCCGTGCGGGGATCTTCGCCATCCCACACTCTTGTATAAGCCTGCTCCAGCTCTGCCCAGAAATTACTGAGCCGCAGCATTTTCGGCAGCGGCGTGCTGTCACGATAAATGCGTCGCACCACATCTTCCGCCGAATGAATATCTTCCGCAAGACTACCGATGCATGGAAGTTTTCCCGTGCGCTCGTACAACGAATCCGTCATCTCATACATCAGATATTCCGCAAACAGGTTTGCATTCTTTGCGTGCTCGGTATATCCGTTCACAACAATACAACTGGTTTCCGAAAGCCCGCGTGCGATATGTGCATTGTCTACGCCCGGCAGTTCCGCCACACCGTAACCGTAAATAAACTCACCGCTGTCACACATCTTTTTCAAAGTGGATAACGCGTCGGTGGTTGCGATCGTAAACAGGGTCTTTCCTTCAAGAAATTCCTGCAGCACGGAATCATAACTGCTCTCTTTGGATTCAATGGAAAAGAATTCATGCAATCCCTGATACACGGTCATACACTGCACGGTGTCTTCGTTACAGATGTCCAGGATCTCCGGATTGTCTCCGTAACTTCCGCCCACATCCATATACGCTCCGGTGAAGAAATAGTTGTAATAGATATCCGATACATCCCACAGGAAAAAGTTTTCCATGCCTTCCGGTGCCGCCTGCTCCGATGCCAGTTCCATGATATCTTCGATGGAAGACGGGATCATTTCCTGTGTACGATCCGCGATCATCTGCTGCCACTCTTCTTCCGTGAAGCCTTCCGGCACGCCGGCGTCTCCCGCCATTTCCTGCATTGCCATTGCCGCATCATCATCGCCGTCTTCCTCCGGCCCCTGTCCGGCCAGCTCGCTGCGTAACGATGCCTCTGCCATCTGCGAAAGCCATGTCTGATTGTACAGCAAAAAGGCAGTGTCAAAATAAAACGGATACGCGTATTTCTCTCCGTGATAGGTCACGGCATCCAACGCATTGGACGGGAAATTAAAATCGTTCAGGATATTTTCCGGATCTTCCGGCACGCGCACCAAACCTGCCAGCGCCGCTTTTTCCAAAGTATCCGATCCCGCAATATACAGATCCGGGATCGGTGTATCCTCGGTAGGTCTGACGCTTGCGATATTGATCTCTTCGATATACTCCAGACCGCTCTTTAATACCGGCTCTACACGCACACCTTCCCGCTCATAAAAAGTAAGTGCTGCGCTGTTGATATAATCTGTCAGCGCAGCATCCGTATACCACAAGGATATGATCTGTGTTTCCTTTGGTATCGGCAGGATCTGCTGCGCGTCATCACCGTCTGCCGGTTGCAGCGCCAGATACAGGCCGCCCAAAAGGAACACGATTAAAAACATAAAGATATAAGTCTTTGCACGCATGCTCTTACAGACACTCCTTCAGGATCTGCAGCATAGCGTCTACATCTGCTTCCGTGATCACCAGAGGCGGCAGGAAACGAATGATATTGGTACCGGCATTGATCAGCACCAGTCCCTTGTCCAGAGCCTTGTTGATGATCTCCGCTACCGGATGTTCAAACTCCAGTCCCTGCATCAGGCCCACACCTCTGTGTTCTACCACGTCTGCATGGGATGCTGCGATCTCATCCAGTTTCTCATACAGGTATGCACCTACCCGGCGTACATTTTCCAATACCTTCTTTTCTTCGAACTGACGCATCACTTCCACGATCGCCGCACCTGCCAGCGGATTGCCGCCGTAAGTCGTACCATGATCGCCGGCTACCAGACTGTTCTGTGCTACCTTTTCGGTCATCAAAAATGCACCTACCGGCACACCGCCGCCCAGTGCTTTTGCCGTGGTCAGGATATCCGGCTTCACACCGAACCGCTGCCATGCATAATACTCGCCGGTACGTCCCATACCGCACTGGATCTCATCTAAGATCAACAGGATATCCTTCTCATCACAGATCGCACGCACTTCTTTCAAGAACGTTTCCTGTGCCGGATAGATACCGCCTTCGCCCTGTACGGTCTCCATAATGATCGCACAGGTCTTATCATTCACCAGCGCTTTGACACTGTCGATATCGTTATACTCCGCAAAACGGATGTTACCGATCATCGGCTCAAACGGATCACGATATGCCCTCTTTCCGGTAATGGACAGCGCACCCATGGTACGTCCATGGAAGGAATGCTCCATCGCGATGATCTCGTGATCGGTTCTTCCGTCTTTCAGATAACCGTATTTTCTGGCTGCCTTGATGGCACCTTCGATTGCTTCCGCACCGCTGTTGGTGAAGAAGATACGATCCATTCCGGAGATCTTCTTAACCGCCTTTGCCGCTTCGATCGCCGGTACATTATAGTAATAGTTGGAAGTATGAAGGATCTTATCCACCTGTGCCTTTACGGCATCATTGTATTCTTTGTTTCCGTAACCCAGCGCAAACACGCCGATGCCGGAGACAAAATCCAGATACGATTTACCTTCGATATCATACAGATGAACGCCCTCGCCGTGGTCAAATACCACCTGATACCGGTTGTAGGTATGCAGCAGGGCTGCTTCTGCTTCGTTAATATATTCCTGCATCTGACTCATCATCATTTACCGCCTTTCTCTGTCTGAACTTATTCCAGGTTCACACCATCCGGTGCGATCATCGTACCGATACCCTGATTGGTAAATACCTCCAACAGCAGGCAGTGTGCCAATCGTCCGTCCAGAATATGTACGCGCTGTACGCCGCTCTCGATCGCATCGATGCAGTTGCCCAGTTTCGGCAACATACCGCCGCCGATAATACCGCCGTCGATCAGGCCCTTTGCTTCGGATGCGCTGATCCTGGAGATGAAGGAAGACTTGTCATTGATGTCGCGATACAATCCTTCGATATCCGTTAAGAATGCCAGTTTCTCTGCGCCGACTGCCTTTGCTACCGCGCAAGCCGCATCATCCGCATTGATGTTGTAACTGTCAAAATGATCATCCATACCGATCGGGCAAACGATGGGAAGGAAATCCTTGTCGATCAGATCGAACAGGATCTTCGGATTTACTTCGGTGATCTGTCCGACAAATCCGATATCCTTACCGTCGGAATAACGCTTCTCTACCTTCAGCAGATTGCCGTCCTTACCGGATACACCGACTGCATGCACGCCCAGTTCTTCTACCATGGATACGAGACGCTTGTTGACCTTGTTCAGCACCATCTCGGCGATCTCCATAGTCTCGGCATCCGTTACACGCAGGCCGTTTACGAACTCTGCTTCCTTGCCGACTTTCTTCACCCAGGAAGAGATCTCCTTACCGCCGCCGTGAACGATGATCGGCTTGAAACCAACCAGCTTGAGCAGTGTCACATCCTTAATGACATTCTTCTGCAGTTCCGGATCTGCCATCGCGCTCCCGCCGTATTTTACGACGATGATGCGACGATTAAACTTCTGGATATAAGGAAGGGCCTCGATCAGCACTTCCGCCTTTTCGATCAGTTTATCAATATCTTTTGTATACATCTTTCTATCCTCCCAACCTTATGACCGATAATCGGCATTGATCTTGACATAATCATAGGTCAGGTCGCAGCCCCAAGCGGTAGCTTCTTCCGTCCCTTCATGCATATCTACAAACACCGTCACTTCATCCGTTTCCATGATCTTCTTTGCCAGATCTTCATCGAATGCCAGCGGCGTACCTTTGTCAAACACCTGCAGTCTGCCGGCTTTGCTTTCAAAGAACAGTTCCACATCGTTCTGGTCGAACTGTGCACCGGAATATCCCATCGCGCACAGGAAACGTCCGAAGTTTGCATCGCATCCGTAGATGGCTGCCTTAGACAGGTTGGATCCTACGATCGCGCGGGACAGTGTTCTTGCATCATCCTTGGTTTTGGCATTTATCACGCGTGCTTCAAACAGCTTGCTGGCACCCTCGCCGTCTCCGGCCATCCGGCGTGCCAAATATCTGCATACGGTAAACAATGCTTCGTAAAATGTCTGATATGCCTCTCCCTTATCGGCAATGACCGGGTTTTCCGCCAGGCCGTTTGCCATGATCAGCAATGTATCGTTGGTAGAAGTATCCCCGTCCACCGTGATCATATTGAAGGTATCTTTGATCACTTCGCTGAGCGCTTCCTGCAACAGCGCCTTTTCGATCGCCAGGTCCGTGGTAAGGAACCCGAGCATGGTGCACATATTGGGATGGATCATACCGGAACCCTTGCTCATACCGCCCAGAGTTACGGTCTTGCCGCCGATCTCAAAGGTTACGGCGATCTCTTTGTTGATCGTATCCGTCGTCATGATCGCTTTGGATGCTGCCGTACCGGCTTCTGCAGTTGCTGCCAAAGTCTTACTCATCTTTGCTACGCCGTTTACCAGCTTCTCCACCGGAAGCTGCATACCGATCACACCGGTAGATGCCACTGCCACGCTCTCTGCCGGTACATTCAGTTCCTTCTCTACTGCTTTTGCCGTAGCCTCACACGCATCCCAGCCTTCCTGGCCGGTACATGCATTTGCGATACCGGAATTGACTACCACTGCCTGCATCTTTGCACCGGATGCCACGATCTTCTGATCCCACTGCACGCACGCTGCCTTCACCACATTACTGGTAAAGGTTCCGGCACAGATACACGGCACATCGGAATAAACCATTGCCATATCCGTACGATTCTTATATTTGATCTCTGCTTCGCAGCAAGCCGCCTGAAAACCTTTTGCAGAGGTCACACCACCGACGATTTCCTTTATCTTATCTGAATTCATTCTATATTCTCCTATACGATATCAACTAAACGGTTACTATATATACGGAAAAGCCAATCTCTTACTGATTGAATGCCGTGATATTCGCCTCGTTGAGCGTGAAGTCGTAATAGTTCAAGTCCTCGCGCTTCGTCCAGCCGATGCAGTTCCAGAAAGCGTTACCGATATCATTTCGTGTAAATGCGATCAGCGACACCTTGTTGATCTGCTCTGCCTTCAGGGCATTCATGCAAAATACCACCATGGCTTTTCCGATCCCTCGTCGTCGGTGTCCTTCCGCTACGCACACATGGTAGAGGCACCCGCGCCGTCCGTCATGTCCGCACAAGATCGCTCCGATGATCTCGCCATCTTCTTCGGCCACCACACTGCTGGTGGGATTACGACGCAAAAAGCGTTCCACGCCCTCTCTGGAGTCATCCACGCTGCGGATACCGAAGCCGTGGATCGTCATCCAAAGCGCCTTTACCTTATCATAATCCTCGATCACCATTGTACGAATCTGCATAATTTACACCTATTCCTGTTTCTACCTATAGAATAACTATTATATTATAATGCCTTATGGGGAAAATGCAAGAAAATAATGATCTGATTCTGTGAAACTTGCTAATTAGGCCAGATAACGATACCACTACATCACAAGAAATCCCCCTGCGAGCAGGGGGAAAGCAAAGGGTAATACTTAGTTCCGCTTCCATGTAGCCGGGCTGAACATTACCAACAGCGGGAAAAGTTCGAGACGGCCGGCCAGCATATCAAACATCAGCACGAATTTGGAGATCGGCGAGAAGAACGCAAAGTTCCGGGTCGGGCCGACTAAGGAAAAGCCGGGACCGATGTTGCCGAGTGCCGATGCTACTGCCGTAAAATTGGTCGTAAAATCATACCCTTCCAGACTGATGAGCAGTATGGAAAAGATAAACAAGGATGCGTATGTGATCAAAAAGATATTCGCAGACCGGAGTACGGCGTGCGGGATCGTCTTGCCTTCCAGGGTCAGCACCTTGACACTGCGCGGATGGCAAAGCTGGGAAAGCTCCTTCTTCAGTGCCTTTAAGTAGATCAGGATACGGGAGATCTTGATACCGCCGCAGGTCGAACCCGCGCATCCGCCGATGAGCATCAAGACAATCATGATCTCACGCGAAAATGAGTGCCACTGATCAAAGTCTGCCGATGAAAATCCGGCGGTTGTGATGATCGAACCCACCTGGAAAAACGCATTACGGAAGCCCGATTCCAGATCATAACCGTTGTTCAAAACGATGTTGGCGGTGATCAGAAGAACCGAACACCAAAAGATCCCGGTATAGAGCCGGATCTCTTCCGAGCGGAACGCATCCTTCCATTTGCGCAGCCAAAGGTAAAAGAAAAAGTTGTAATTGAAACCTGCAAAAAACAGGAAGCACGCAACTACATACTGTACCGCTGTATTGTAGTCCGTCAGGGATGTATTGCGCACACCGAAACCACCGGTGCTGGTGGTGGTAAACGCCGTACAGATGCTGTCAAATACAGGGCATCCCGCAATGATCAGGCAGACAATCTCCAACGTTGTCAGGGTAAAATAGATCACGTACAGATAGAATGCCGTCTGACGTACCTTCGGAGCCATCTTGCCGACGCTGGGGCCCGGGCTCTCTGCCTTCATAATATACAGATCCTGCCCGCCGGTGGAGGGGATCAGTGCCAGCATAAACACAAGCACGCCCATGCCGCCGATCAGCTGGATGAAGCAGCGCCAAAAGTTCATACAATGGGAAAGGTCTTCCACGGCCGGTACGACGGATGCTCCGGTCGTCGTGAATCCGGAGATACACTCAAACAACGCATCCGTGAATGACGGGATCTCACCGCTCAAATAGAACGGAAGACAACCGCCCACGGAAAGCAACAGCCAGCTGAGAGAAGTCATGACAAAGCCTTCTCTTGCATAAAACGCTTTATTCTTCGGCTTGATCAGGGCACAGACCAAGGCGCCCGCAACCAGCATCGCGGCTCCGCAGCCCAGGAATAAAACACCGTTACTTTCGTGATAGTATAAAGATACCGCATAAGGACAGGCCATCATCACACCGACGATTTCCAGCACCCGTCCCAGCAGATAAATGATCATTCCGTAATTCATGCCAAAATCTCACTAATATCTTTCAGCCCCAATTGCGTGGTTACAATGATCACGCGGTCACCGGCGTGAATCTCATCTTTACCGCCCGGGGTGATAATATCGCCGCCACGCATGATCGCGCAGACCAGCAGATTCTTTTTCAGCTGCAGATCCATCAGCGGCGTGTCGGTTACGTTTGCATCCTTGCGTACCCGGAATTCCAATACTTCCACACGTCCGCCCAAAATACGGTACAGGGTCTCGATATTATTGCCATGCGCATTCTGCAGCGCACGCACGTACTGCAGGATCATCTTGGTCGTGATCGCCTTGGGGCTGACCACCGCACCGATGGGCAGATCCGCCAGTACCTCGTCAAAAGCGATCGTATTCAGTCTTGTGATGGTCTTGCCTTTCCCCACCTTGCTGCAGAATAAGGAAAGCACCATATTTTCTTCGTCCAGATCCGTTAAGGATACCACGGCGTCTTTTTCCGTGATCCCCTCTTCCATCAACAACTGACGATCCGTAGCGTTTCCGTTGATGATCATAGCTTTGGGCAACTGTTCGCTCAGCGCCTCACAACGACTGCGATCGATCTCGATGATCTTCACATCGATCGGCAGATCCGAAAGTTTCTCTGCCAGATAGTAGGCCGTGGTACCGCCGCCTGCGATCAGTACGGATCGGATCGGTTTGGACGGGATACCGATCTTGGGTAACAGCTTGTGGATCTCTCTGGTACGGGCGATGACATACATATCGTCCCCTCCCTTGAGTACGGTATGACCGTTGGGGATGATCACCTGCTTGTCCCGCTCGATCGCCGTGATCAGAGTGGTATGTCCGGTGTGATTGGAAAAATCGAAAACCGTCATATCGTGGATCGGGCTGTCCTTCGGAATCGGCAGTTTGATCAGGTCGATCTGCCCCTTCGCAAATGTCGTGATATCCAGCGCACTGGGCACCTCGATCAGTTTCGCGATATTCTCCGCGCAGGCCAGCTCCGGATTGATCGTCATGGAAAGCCCGAATTCATCGGTCAGATAACCGATCTCTTCGTTATAGATCGGGTTACGTACACGCGCAATGGCATGACGGCTGCCGGCTTTTTTGGCCATCAGACAGCACAGCAGGTTTACTTCGTCCTGCCCGGTCACTGCCACCATAAAGTCGCAGTCCCTTGCGCCTGCCTCCAACTGTACACGATACGAAGTACCGTTGCCTTCTACGCCCTGCACATCCAGAACTGCCAAAGTGCGTTCCAGCTTGTCCGCATTGGTGTCGATAATGGTGATATCGTGTTTTTCTTCCGAAAGCTGTTTGGCCAGGTCATAACCCACACGACCACAGCCGACAATAATGATCTTCATAAAAACCTCACATGATCACAATATTTCCCGCGCCGATCAGATAGGCCCCGCCGATCAGATGCAATGCCAGGATCACCGGAAATCCGTAGCGGAAATACCAGTGTTTTGTTTTGTGGTGAAACAGATGCATCGCAACAAAACCGCCCAGACTTCCGCCCAGGATCACCACAAGAAAAAGGACTGCTTCCGGGATGCGCCACGCGTGATGGATCGCCTTCCATTTATCAGCCCCCATTGCTGCAAATGCGATAATATTCAAAACTGCCAGATAGACGGCAATAATCTGTATTACGTTCATATAGATACCGAAAATTTGTCTGTAGTAGAAAAGGGCAGAACTCCCCCCGAAATAAACTGGTCCTCGGAGTATGTTCTGCCCGTATAAAACGAATGATTATTTCTTGTTCAGTTCCTGCTGCTTCATGCCGCGGACTTTGCTTGCCAGACCAAACAGGTTGATAAAGCCCTCTGCATCGTGATGATCATACAGATCACCGGTAGTAAAGGATGCAATGCTCTCATTGTACAGGGAGTACGGAGAAGTCTCGCCTGCCTTGATGATGTTGCCCTTGTAAAGTTTGAACTTCACTTCACCGGTCACATACTTCTGTGTGCTCTCGATGAAAGCCTGTACTGCTTCGCGCAGCGGGGTAAACCACTTTCCTTCGTATACGATCTGTGCAAACAGGTTGCCCATATCCAACTTGGTCTTGGTGGTCTCACGATCCAGGATCAGCTCTTCCAGCTGCTGATGTGCTTCGTACAGAATGGTTCCACCCGGTGTCTCATATACGCCGCGGCTCTTCATACCAACCACACGGTTCTCAACGATATCGATGATACCGATACCGTGCTTGCCGCCCAGCTCGTTCAGCTTGCGGATCACGTCGGATACCTTCATCTTCTCGCCGTTTACTGCAGTCGGAATACCCTTCTCGAAGGAGATGGTTACAAACTCGCCCTCTTCCGGAGCCTTTTCCGGAGTGGTGCCCAATACAAGCAGATGATCGTAGTTCGGCATATTTGCCGGATCTTCCAGTTCCAGACCTTCATGGCTGATGTGCCACAGGTTACGGTCACGGCTGTAGCTGGAATCCGCGGAGAACGGCAGGTCGATGCCGTGTGCCTTGCAGTATTCGATCTCGGACTCACGGGAATCCATGGTCCACTTGTCATTACGCCATGCAGCGATGATCTTGATGTCCGGAGCCAGAGCCTTGATACCCAGCTCGAAACGGATCTGGTCATTACCCTTACCGGTAGCGCCGTGGCAGATGGCTGCTGCGCCTTCCTTACGAGCGATCTCCACCAGCTTCTTTGCGATCAGCGGACGAGCCATAGAGGTACCCAGCAGATACTTGTTCTCATATACAGCGTGTGCCTGAACGCAGGGAACGATATACTCATCTGCGAACTCATCGGTTACATCCAGGATGTACAGCTTCTCAGCGCCGCAGAACTTTGCACGCTCCTCAAGGCCGTCCAGCTCCTCTGCCTGACCGCAGTCGATGCAGACACAAACTACTTCGTAGTCAAAATTCTCTTTCAACCACGGAATGATGGCGGTAGTATCAAGACCGCCGGAATAAGCAAGGATTACTTTTTCTTTTGCCATGATCTTTTCCTCTCTTTTCTTAAATAAATAGATTTCTCCAAAATCAAAGTTACTATACAACAAATCATTCCCATTGGCAAGGTCAATCTAAAAGAACTGCCGCAACTCCGCGATGTCCCCGATGCAGATCTCTGCCGCATCCAGTTCTCCCTCCGCCGCAAACCCGTAGGTACAGCCGACCGAGTGCAGTCCGTGAACGATGGCGGTTTTGATATCCTTATCCCGATCCCCGATGACCGCATATTCCCCCGGATACTTTTCCCGAATCTTTAAAAAGATCTCTTCTTTCGGAATATAGTCATACGCTTCCGCAGTGAAATATTCCTCGATCACCTCATCCAGATGAAACGCCTTTCGATGGGCATCCATATAGGAAATACGGCAGTTGGACAGGATCAGCAGATGATAGCCCTTGTCCTTCAGGTACCGGAGCGTCTCCATCGCACGCGGATACAGGATTGCCCGTCCTTCCAGCACATAATCGTCCATTGCCCTGCCGATCAGACTGCCACAGTGCTCTTTTACTTCTGCCGGCAGATCCGGCCGGAAGGTCTCCCACATCTCATACTTGGTCATCCCGAGGTAAATGCTCGTCTCCTCATCCGTATACTCCCGCTCCGGTGCCAGGCCGTGGCTTACCAGATAGGAATACGCACTTCGAAACGCCTCCCCGTAGAGATGCTTCGTATTGTGGATCGTTCCGTCATAATCAAAGATCAGCGTCCGGATCATGAATTAAACCAGCTCCAGTGCATTCACCATTTCGATGGCTGCCAGCGCGCAGTCATAGCCTTTGTTGCCCGCCTTGGAACCGGCACGCTCGATCGCCTGCTCGATGTTTTCCGTTGTGATCACGCCAAAGAGTACCGGCTTGTTTGCGGAAAGAGATACGCTTGCAATGCCCTTGGACACTTCTGCGCATACATAATCATAATGTGTTGTGGATCCGCGGATCACCGCACCTACCGCGATCACGGCGTCGTACTTGTCGGACTCTGCCATCTTCTTGGCAGCCAGCGGGATCTCAAATGCTCCCGGTACCCACATTGCGGAAATATTCTTTTCTTCCACGCCGTGACGCACCAGGCCGTCTACTGCACCATCCAGCAGCTTCTGTACGATAAAGCTGTTGAAACGGGATGCCACGATACCTACGCGCAGCCCCTTCTTGGCAACTACTTTTCCTTCGATCAGATTGATACTCATTGTTTTATCTCCTTTACTGTTTTATTATTCTGCTTTTTATCCGAGTTTGATCTGCTGGAAGATGTGTCCCATTCGCTTCTGCTTGGTCTCCAGATAAAACTCATCGTACTTTCCGGGCTCGATCTCGATGGGCACACGCTCCTTGATCTTGAAATTGAACCCTTCCAATCCGTAGATCTTCTCCGGGTTGTTGGTCAGCAGCCGCAGGGATTTTACTCCCAGATTCTGCAGGATCTGCGCTCCGTTCCAGTATTCGCGCAGGTCCGGCGCAAAGCCCAGCTTGATATTGGCATCTACGGTATCAAAACCTTTTTCCTGCAACTCATAAGCTTTCAGTTTGTTGATCAGGCCGATGCCGCGTCCTTCCTGACGCATATAAAGGATGATACCGCGTCCTTCCTTCTGTACCATCTCCATGGCCTTTGCCAGCTGGGGACCGCAGTCGCATCTGGCAGAGCCGAAGACATCACCGGTCAGGCATTCCGAATGCACGCGGCAAAGGATGTCTTCCCCGTCTCCGATCTCGCCGCAGATCAGCGCCACATGATGCTCTCCGCTGATATCGTTGACATAGCCGTTGATCCGGAACTCTCCGTGGGAGGTCGGCAACTTGGCCGAAGCTTCCAGGATCATATGGTTCTCATAACGACGCAGGTAATCCTGCAACTCCTGAATCGTGATAAATACAAGATTGTGTTCCTGCGCCATCGCCTGCAATTCCTCGGTACGCATCATCGTACCGTCTTCGCGCATGATCTCGCAGCACAGTCCGCACTCGGTCAGTCCCGCCAGCCGGCACAGATCCACTGTTGCTTCCGTATGTCCGTTCCGCACCAGCACACCGCCGTGTCTGGAGGTCAGCGGAAATACATGGCCCGGTCTGCGCAGATCGGATGCCTTGGTATTCTTATCACACAGTTTGCGGCAGGTGTATCCGCGCTCTTCCGCGCTGATCCCCGTCGTGGTGTCGATATGATCGATGGAAACCGTAAATGCGGTGCAGTGATTGTCCGTGTTCTCCGATACCATCTGCGGAAGGTTCAAACGATCTGCGATCTCCTTGGACATGGGGGTGCAGATCAGCCCCTTGCCGTAAGTCGCCATAAAGTTTACGTTTTCTCTGGTCGCAAACTCTGCCGCACAGATCAGATCGCCTTCGTTCTCCCGTTCCGGATCGTCGGTGCACATGATCAGCTTCCCGTTGCGCAATGCTTCCAATGCCTCCGGGATCGTATTGTACTGAAATGCCATTTTATCGTTCCTCCAACATTATTTAAAAAAATCCGTGTTCCGCCAGAAAATCCGCCGTGATGCCGCCGTTCCCCGTACTCTTTCCCAGCAGCCGCTGCACGTATTTTCCGATGATATCATTCTCCAGGTTCACTTTATCCCCCGGCTTCTTTTTCAAAAGCGTCGTCTGCGCTCCCGTGTGCGGTATGATCGACACCTCAAAATGATCGCTTGCCAGTGTCGCTACCGTCAGGCTGATACCGTCAATGGTGATCGATCCCTTTTCCACAATAAGGCCCAGGATCTCGTCCTTTGCGCGGATCCGCACCCACACGGCATTGCCCTCGTTCCGAAGTGAGACGATATCTCCGGTGCCGTCGATGTGCCCCGATACGATGTGTCCGCCAAAGCGTCCGTCCGCGGCCATCGCCCGTTCCAGATTCACTTTGTCCCCGGATCGCAGCATTCCGAGATTACTGCGCCGCAGTGTCTCCGGCATCACATCTGCCGTAAAGCCGTCATCGTACAATCCCGTCACGGTCAGGCACACACCGTTCACCGCGATGGAATCGCCCAGCTTAGTCCCTTCCAGTACACAGGATGCATTGATCTTGATCTCTCCCGACGTGCCGCCCTGCAACACTCTTGCAACGCTCCCCGTCTCTTCTATGATCCCTGTAAACATTTTTTATTTCCTCTCATACTCTAACCAGACATCTTCGCCGAGTTGATGCAGGCCCGTCAGGTGCAATTGCATCGAATCCGATACTTTTGCAAATCCGCCGCCTTCCACCGGTGTCTTGGCATCGCTGCCGCCGAAGATCTTCGGTCCGATATAGGCACTTACCTTTTGCACGATCCCGGCCCGGACAGCCGCTTCGTGAACGGTGCCGCCTCCCTCGATATAGACGCTCGCGATCTTGTTCTCGCCAAGGTAGTCCATCAACTTAGTCAGGCTGACTTCTCCGTCCTCTCCGGGAAGTGAGATCACTTCCACACAGGCCTCCGTCAGCTTTTGCTTCTTCTCTTCCGGCGCTTCGACACAGGCAAGGATGGTTCTGTACTCGTGTGCCGTTTTGACGATATTACTATCCATCGGTATGCGCAGGTGTGCATCCACGATCACGCGGATCGGCTGGTGAACCGGATCCGGCAGCGTTACATTATACTCTTCCAAAAATCCGCCCGGCGTCTCTTTGCTATCAATCCTTGCATTCAGCATCGGATCATCTGCCAGCACCGTGCCGATCCCCGCCAGGATGGCTGCATAGCGGCTGCGCTCCAAGTGCACATTCTTCCGTGCCGCCTCGCCTGTGATCCACTTGGAATCCCCGGTCTTCGTTGCGATCTTCCCATCGGCCGTCATCGCATATTTCATCACCACATAGGGCTTTCCCGTTGAGATGAAGTGAAAGAACTCGGGATTCAGTTTGTCACACTCCTCCCGCAGGAAATCCTCTACCACCTCGATGCCGTTCTCTCTTAAGAAGGCTGCTCCCTTTCCGGAGACCAGCGGATTGGGGTCCCGTGATCCGACATACACCCTGGAGATCCCGTGCTCCACCACCGCCAGCGTGCACGGCGGTTGCTTTCCGTAATGGCAGCACGGCTCAAGCGTCACATACATCTCAGCGCCTCTCGCATTCTCCGTCAGATGTGCAAAGGCATCGCGTTCCGCGTGGAGTTCACCGCACCTTCGGTGAAAGCCTTCCCCGATGATCCTGCCGTCTTTTACGATCACGGCGCCCACCATCGGATTGGGGCTTGCATATCCCATACCGCCCCACGCCAGTTCGATCGCACGCCGCATATATTTTTTTCTGTCTTCTATAGTCTCCATATTCTCAGCATCAAAAAACGCCCCGAAATACATCGGGGCGGATACATCAAAAAAACTGTTGTCTCTTCTTCCATCCAGACTATACTGTCGGCTCCGGAATCTCACCGGATCCTGCGAATCTCCGACCGGATCATCGCTCGCGGGCTATACCGCCGGTGGGGAATCACACCCCGCCCTGAAGATCATTCTCTGTTACTATTCACTTGTCGTGCTATATCATAGCACCGATCCTGTATTTCGTCAAATCCGGCTTATCCCAGATATGCGATCACTTCTACTTCACAAAGCACATTCTTCGGCAGGCTCTTTACTGCAACACAGCTTCTCGCAGGTTTCTCGGTAAAGTATTTCTCATATACCGCATTGAATGCAGCAAAATCCGCCATATCTGCCAAAAAGCAGGTGGTCTTTACCACATGTGCATAGTCGGTACCTGCTGCTTTCAGAATCTCTCCTACATTCTTGATGGCCTGTTCTGCCTGCGCTTCAATGCCCTCGGCTTCCACATTGCCGGTTGCCGGATTGATGGGAATCTGGCCGGATGCATACAGGGTATCCCCTGCGATCTTTGCCTGTGAATACGGCCCGATCGCTGCCGGTGCCTTGTCTGTTGCGATTGTCTTGATCATCTTTTTATTCCTCCTCTTTCTTTTACTTTCCGTCGTCGAAACGAACCGTCACATAGAATCCGCGCGGAGTCTCCTCCACCTTTTCCACTTCGCCCTCGGTGACATACAGTCGGTCCTTCAATTTGAAATTGGCTGACATCGCCAGAGACGGATCGATCACATAGTAGTAACTTCCCGGAAGCAGACCTTCCGTAACCGTTACTTTCTGCCCCGCCTCCAAAAGGCCCGGTCGTTCCATTTTAAAATCCATCGTGCGCATAGTTCTTTCACCTCGTTCCACTATATTACCCGAAAGTCCCCAAAATTTCAAATCGTATTTGCCTTCCGACTAAAATTTCAATTGCTCCAGTTCACGAAACACCGGTGCATTTACATCCACTCCACACTCAAGCATCGTTTGGCGGATCCTTTTTTTCGCCTGCTGGAAGGTATTTTTCAGCGTGTAGTAGTCTTTATCCCGTATGGACAGATCCATCACCCCGGTCCGCTCATATTTTCGAATCACCTCTGCCCCGACATCATAAGGCAATTCAAAGCTTTTCGGTTCCGTATCTACCGGAACCACCGTATCCTGTCCCGTTTCAACGGCTTCTTTGATGATGATCTTATAATTCGCGGCTGTACTCCCCTCAGTTCTTCCTCCGGTAATCTCCAGTTGCAGATCCTCTCCTCTGTACACCCCGGCGTTTTGCCTAAGCCAATCTGAAAATTCACTATAGTAACTTAAAATATGCAGCGTCCCTATCTCTTTACTCAGGACATCGATGGTTTCCAGTGCTTTTTTTCCAGCCGCCAGTTGTTTTTTGGCTTTGATCCTGCAAAAGCCGTAAAACACAGGGCTGTGCCCTACATGATCCTTAAGATCTTCACGCTTTGTAAAGGAATGCATGCGCCAAGTGCCTATACGGAGCGGTGCTGCCGCCAAAGTCTGCATATAAGCAGCGGCCCAAAACAAAATCACACCCACACCAAAAAGCAGCAGCAACGGTTCTGCTTTTCCGCTTCGAGCCATTACCATCCCAAACCCCAAACACAGGAATACGGTCAGAAGCAGAAACGGTAAAAGCCAGGCGAAAGTGTAGATCCTGTACTTTCTTCTTTGCGCTTTCGTCATCCTGACCGGATCCATCTCACCCCAAAAATAGTTCTCCGGCTCCGCCCCGGGAAGATATCCCCGCTCGCAGCCTTTCAATACGGTTGCAAACAGATATTTATCCCGAAAAGCCAAAACCCGATCCAGCGTGTCCATGATTTTCTCAAAATGATGTTTTGAATAAATGATCTTACTCTTCATACATTACTCTGTCATTATCTTTTCTCTTGCGTACCGACTTCGCTACACTATTATTCTATCCCACAACCGCGACAGCTTCAACCACCCGGATATTACAAGACGGCTCCCCAAAGTAGCAAAAAACACCTGCCAACCGAAGGATCCCCCTCCCGTTGACAGGTGCTGCCGTTGTTTATTTGGCGAAACGATTATCTCACTACCGATACATTACCGGATACACACAGATTCGGATTGTACTCTCCCGTAGCAAACGGATCTACAAACTGAATATCCGTAATATGTACGCGAATGTTTCCGCTTGCGGAATACGGCAGATCTGCTGCGGAATCGGTAATCACACCGATTCTGCCCAGTTCTTCTGTCCAAACAAGGATCTGATCTTTCTGGATCTTAAGCATATAGTCTCCGTACAGGTCCTGATTGGTTGCACAGTAATTACGAACCTGCAGAGTTTTTGCCTTTTCCAGACGACCGCGCAGGGAATCCAGTTCCTCGCAATATGCAATATAGCGTTCCACTGTTTCACCACGATAGGTACCGCTGATGCGATATACGGATCCTCTCAGCATCTCTTCCTCCGAAGTAAAGGAACCGGGCATTTTGTTACGATCCATATTGATCGCTACGATCAGATCCGTGCAGCTCTCGCCGTTGCCAAACGGGCAGATCGTGGTCCACTCGGTATACTGATTTCCGTTTGCTACTTCTTTTACCTGTAACAACTCATCGATAGAATACACCAGATCCTCGTAATACGGATTATCCTCTGTAACCTTCAGACCATATCCTGTATAGATCGTTCCGGATACTGCCGGAAGTTCGGTTTCCACTACGGTTTCTGTCTCAGTTTCTGTTTCCGTCTCTGTCTCGGTTTCGGTCTCTGCTTCCGCTGCAGTTTCGCCACCGGCATAGATCATATCTGCTTTTACATCCAGCAGATCGTGGTCATTGCCTTCACCGATGTAGCCGATGGAAATACGCTGTCCGGCTGCGATCACACTGTTATAGTTCAGCGCCTCTACGGTGTACTGATACGAATCTCCCAGATCGATCGTTTCCGTAATGCTTCCGTTCCAAAGATTGCTGATCTTGTCCGTTGTGCTGAATGTGATCTTCCAGCCTTCGGTCTCTGTGTTTGCCAGATTGGTCAGGACGATCTCTGCACAGCAGCCGCCGTACCAGGAGCTGGATACATTCTGCTCTACCGAATAATCCAGTGTTGCTGCGCTCTCTGCGTGGGCGTAGATCGCCGTACCTGCGGTTGCGAACTGTCCGGAAAGCATCACACCGGTCAGTAACGCTGTAATCTTACGAGTTGCTTTTCTTGCTTTGTTTTTCATTAGAATCTCCCCTCTGAAAAATTGTAATTTTATGTTACTGTAAAGATACGGTCTCAAATGACATTTTTTATGGGTACCCATTCAATTTTTCATTTTGTTCCGTTTTCCGTTACATCCCACATTCTACGACAGACAGAAGTGCACTTCTACCAAGCCGATTTGTCTTTATTGCTACTCTAAGTTGCGAGACATAAAAAACACCTGCCAACGATCTGTTGACAGGTGCTGTTTTTGCATTTCTGCGATGTGATTATTTCACCACGGTAATTTTGCCCGAAAGATCACACACATAATTGTATGTTCCCGAAGCATACGGATCCACCGCCTTAAGATTTGTGATCTTTACGCGTACTTCTCCATTACCATTATACGGCAAATCCAATTTTTGATTTGTACGCACCGCAATTCTGCCCAGCTCGTCTGTCCAAACAAGCACATAACCGTCGATCACCATCATATAGTCGCCATGTAAAGCTTTTCCTGACTTGCAATAAAGCTGAACTTGCGCTGCCTTCGCTCTCTGCACAGCCTCGCGCAGATTCTTCACCTCACTGCGATAGGAAACATAGCGATCCACTTTTTTACCGCGATGGGTGCCGCTGATATGGAATACGGCGTTCTTCAACAATTCTGCTTCTGAGCGATAATTACCGACATCACGAAGACTCATATTGACGGAAATAGTAAGATCTGTCTTGGTGCTGCTGTTGGTATACGGCAACACCGTAGTCCATGTGGTATACTTCTTTCCGTTTGATACCTGCGGCGCTTTTACCAGCTTATCAACCGCATTGGTAACGCTTGCATAATACTTGTTGTTCGATGTGATCACCAGATCGAATCCTGTAGTGATCGTTCCGGATGTTACCGCGGTGGTACTACCGCCACTTTCACCGGCTCCGCCTTCTGCTACAAATGCTCCGCCGGGACCTATCAGTCCGGCCAACACATCCTGTTCCAGACTGTAATCCACGGTTCCGCTTTCTGCGTGGGCCAAAATTGCAGCCCCCGGCGTTGCCAGCTGCCCGGAGATCATAACACCGGCCAGTAACGCTGTGATCTTTCGTGCTACTTTGTTTGTTTTGTTTTTCATTAAAATCTCCCCTCTGAAAAATAGTGGTTGACAGGTTACTGTAAAGATACGGTTTCGGATGATGTTTTTTATGGGGCCCCACTCCTTTTTCATCCCGTTCCGCCTTCTCTACATTTTATTATTCTACCCTGCATCAAAGAATGCTTCCACCACTCCGATCTGTCTTTTTTGCTACTTTAAGTTGCGTACATCCTCCGTATCCGGATAGTCGGAAATTACTTCCGTAAAGATCTCTGTGTCCATATAGCGCTCAATGGCAGCATTCTTCGCCGCACCGAACATCGCCAGACTTTTTTTGATGCTGTCCTTATGCTCCTTCAGAAATATGCCCGTTTCCGCAAAACATTCATCCAACATACTCAGATCCAGTATTCCGGTTTGACGATACATCTGAACCGTCTTTTTCCCGATAATGTACGGCAATGTGAATGACTGCGTTTTCACTTTTACCTCGGTCGGAACGATCGAATCCGGATCTGCATTTACGGCTCCCGTCAGGAGGATCGTAAACTTCCCCATACGCTCGTTGTCATTACAGCCGATACCGTCCCGGATCTCGATATTCACATTTTCTTCGTCGTAGTCTTTCGTAAATTTTTTCATCTCTTCCGAAAGACTGCAAAGACAGTCAAGCCACGAAAGATCCCTCGCACGATCCAGCAATTCCTTTGCAGCCGATGTCGTTTGATAAGCGTGCTTCAGGGATGTCAAGTTGCGAAGCGCTTTCCTCCCGGAAAGGCCGAAAAATACAGGTTTATTCCCCAAATGTCCTGCTTTTACTTCCCAAAGCACCAGATCCGGATCTTCTTCTCCTTCCCGAAGCAAAATACGATGTGCCCCGAGGAAACGTTTATAAACCACATAGATAACCACCATCAGTGAGATCGCTATCGACCAGTCTTTATCCGCTCTGACATTCAGTACGCCATAGTACAAAAACATTCCCATCGCGCAAGCCCAAAGCGGTACAACGCACAACGCGGTATGCCATGTGCTTCTTCTTCGGATCCGGTAAGTAATGTCACGCAATATTCCCCGGATCCGGTTATCTTTTTCCTGCCAAAGCAAACGGTCGCGTCCGATATCATCGCAGAGCGGTTTGCTGTATTTTTTTAAACGAAAAGCATATAAAATGCAGATCAGAACCAGGGGAAGTGCCCCCATAAAGAAAAAGAACGACCAATATCCCTCTTCGTATGCATAGAAATTACAGTCATACTCCAAATACAAATAGACCAGCCAATACCATACGACCACACACAACACCAGCTCACAGGTGATCACGTGGCCAAGCCAGTTCCCGATCCTGTCCAAAATACTGTCGTTTTGGCTATGCGGCACATAATAACAATCATCACCGCGATCCCAGCCCGGTCTGCAGCCCTTAAATAATGTGGCAAATAAATATTCATCCCGAAAATGCAAAATATGATCCAGCCCGTACTTCACCTTACGGCTGTCACATTTCGAATATGTAATCTTATTCTTCGTATTATCCATTTATATCCTGTTCTCCTGATCCTTGCCTGCCAATAATTTGGAATAATCGATCTCCGTTCTCCTTCTTCCGTCCAGGATATGCGATGCCTCGACAGCAGCATATCGTTCATCAAGAACACTCAGATCCAGAATCCCCTGTTCCCGATATATTCTTGCCACCTTGCCTATGATCAGAGAAGGTACGGTAAAGGATCTTTTGCCCGCCTGTTCCTCCACCGGAACAACCGTGTCGGAAGCTCCGATCCGCATACCGGTCAGATCGATGGTACATTCCCCGTCACTTCCGCGGAACTCCACCGCAACATTTTCCTCTCCGTACAACTGTGCAAAATTGCGGATATCTTCCGAAATCAGACATACGCATCTTAACCAGGAAAGATCTCTCGCCGCTTCCGCATAACGGTCTCCGGTTTCTTTGATCCCCCATTCACCGGCTTTAAAAAAATTATAACGGGCGATCATACTGAAAAAATGATAAAATTCCGGAACGCACCACAAATGATTTTTATGATCCTCGCGGTTCTCCCAAAGCAACATATTCTTTTCCGGCCCCTGATAGATCGGAATCGTATCGGTACTAAACCAGTTCCAATATACGGCGTACCAGATGATCAACAAAAAGAGCACACCGACCAAACTTTTCCGGCTGAGGATGGAATCCACGAACGAAAAAATGCAGATCGGAAAACTCACCAGCATCGAGATCCGGAAAAATTTTGTTGCCAGCAATTTCTTCAAATCCGGAAACTTATTCCCTTTCATACGGATCTCCGACTGGTTATAGTTCCCGCCGTTGACACATGCGAATTTACAACCCGAAAAAATCTTATTGAAGTATAATTCATCTCTGGTATTTAAAAGAAAATCCATTGCTTCCGTAACTTCCCTGCTGTCACATTTCGAATAGATGATCTTAAGATTGGTTTCATTCATACGCTTCTCCCCCCTGTATCTTTTCTAATGGTTCCCAAAGATTCAGAACATTACTTTTTCCATCGCCGTCGTCACTTTGGGCCGATTCTCCTTATCCATCGTACGCATCCGGTTTTTGATCGCCCTTTTATACATACCGAAATTGTGCTTGATATCATCATAGTATACGCTGTCCAATACCGACAGATCCATCCGTTTATTCTTTCCGTATTTCTTTTCTACTGCCAATCCGGCCTCATACGGCAGATCAAAGACCTTTGTCTCTTCGGCTTTCTCCGTCGGGATTACCGTATCTTCCGCTTCCGGAATCTTTGCCGTGAGCTTGATCTTGTATACCTCATCCCATTCCCAGGTTCTCTTATTATTATCTACGAGCAGTTGAACATCCATAAAATCGATTCCGTATCGATCCTCTAACTGCCGGATCTCTTCCGAGATGCGGATCAGTTGTCGTACAACGAACAGATCATAAGCACACTCATACAGTTTTCCGGACAGTTGTTGCTCCTCTTCCCTTTGTTTATCCTTCCGCGCCTTCCTTACCCGCCGCTTTGCCCGGATCACTGAGGCGCCGCAAAATACCGGCTTGATCATAAGATGATAACGATGATCCAATCGTTCTTCCGGGATCAGATCATGATTATAAATTCCGTGGGGATGCGCATACCAGCTTCTCCCCAAAAAGCGGATCGATCGTGCGCTCAAAAAAATCCAGTAAAGGATCGCACAGATACCGGCAATCCACACCGCATCGTGTATGGCTTGCTGCGGCTCCATCAGATCCATCTTAATTTCCAGCCCAAAGACTATGCCCCAAACTGCGAAGATCCACAACACTGCATTCAGGATCGGCTTCTTGCGCAGTTTTCTCTTTTGGTATTCCGCTCCTGCAACATACCCTTTTCTGCATCCCTCAAAAAGAGTTGCAAACAAATATTCATCCCGGAAATCCAGAAGATTATCCATTGCAAGTGTCGTTTTTTCACTATCCAGTTTTGAATAAATGATCTCTTTCATTTTTTATTTCTTTCTATTCCGTATCTGTAAAAATATCCATTCTGTCCAGCCTGCGAAAAATTTCGGCTGTTTCCTTTGTTCCGTAACTTCTCAGATTTTTCTTCATCTCTGACTTATGAAACCTGAAGTATTCTCCTGCCTTACGAACCTGATCATCCATATCGTTCAGACGTAATACTCCATACCGCCGAAAATCCTGCACCACTTTTTTTCCGATCTTGTAGGGCAGCGTAAAAGATCGTGTATTCTTTTCGCTTTCCACGGGAACGATCGAGTCCGGATCCATTCCCTTCTCCCCCGTGATCCGGATCGTATATTCGCCACCGCCATCGATGTCATTGCATCCCTCTCCTGCGGTGATTTCAATCTCCATATTTCCTTCACGATATTCTTCCGTAAATTTCCGGATCTCTTCCGAAAGCAAGCTGAAATAACGACTTGCGGAAAGATCACAGGCAAGTTCCAGCAGGCGTCCCGAAATATGCTTCACACCCGCATTCTTCTTTTGCATATTGTCAAACATTTTCGCTCTGGTAAAGCATCCGAAGAATAACGGTTTCGTCCATACATGCCGTTTATGATCTGCCCGGTCCTCCCAAAGCACCATATCCTGCCCGGTTATATCCTGAATGGAAAAACGATAGTTTCCGAAAAAACTCTTGTAAAAAACAAAACAGCTGATCAAAGCAGGCAACGAGTACAGGAAGTTATGAAAAATATTTTTAACCAGATAAACAAAAACTCTCCAGGATTCAAACGCCCATACTCCCATCTTAAAACCGATGATCAACAGCCACAACGGAACGATACAGAGGATCGCATGCCATGTACTCTTTCTCCCGATCCTATTCAAGAGCCTGCGCAATCCCCCTTTGATCCCGCTTTCTTTCTTATGCCAGATCAACATATCCCTGTTTTTCCCATCAAATACCGGCTGACTGTGTTTTTTCAACTTGGAAAAATATACAATCGCAATCATCGCCAAAAAAACAACTGCCTCAAACAGGATCAAACCACGGAACTGCGCTTCAAAAATAGAGATTTCCGTATAAGTGCAATAGAACCGGACCGACCAGTACCACAAGATCAAACACAGCACGGCCTGCCAGGTGACCTTTTGAAGAAACTTATTCCTGTTCTTATCTCCCGCGCCCTTATGGTTGTTCCCGTTCTCTTCAATCGTATACTGCGGATCTTGCAGCAGACCATTCCACTTCAGATTCAAAGCCCCTTTTGTATTCTCTATATGGCTGTCTTCCCCGCGATCAAATCCCCATTTACATCCTTTCAGCATAGTGGCAAAAAGAAATTCATCCCGGGTATCCAGAACATAATCCAGAGCCTCGGTTACGGTCTGACTGTCATATCGGGAGTATTCGATTTTATTCTTCTCTTCATTCATCATCTATTTATTCTTCTGTGCCTTCGTTACCGCTTGTTCCCGTATCACGCAGGATCTCGCTTTTCATGACCTTTTCGCCCTGCCGGTCAAGGATTGAAAAATCCAAAATACCGAAACTATGATATTTATTTACGATCTTCTCTCCAATCACAAAGGGCAACTCAAAAGACCGTTCCTCTGCCTGCGCATCCATCGGAATTACGGTATCCGCATCTTCCCGGTCGCATCCCTTAAGTACGATCGTATAATTACCGTTACGATCCTCCTCATTGCATCCGTCATCCGCCAGGATCTCAATCTCGATATTCTCCTCACCGTATGATTCCACCATCGGCTTGATCTTTTCTGAGATCAGACATAAACACCGCAACCATGAAAGATCCCTTGCTGCTTCCAGATACAGGTCGCTGAGAAGCTTCGTTTGCGAATTGAAAGTTGCCTTCGAGGATATCAGCGGTTCTTTGCAAAATCTGAAAAATACCGGTGTTGTCAGCAAATGATGTCTATGATCCTTTCGATTTTCCCAGAGTACCATATCCTTCTTTTTTCCCCAATAGGCCGGTACTTCAACAGCTCCGAAAAGTCCCGGGAAAATACAAATACAGATTAGGACAATAAATATATCAAAACACGGCCAAAATGAAAAAAGCGGCTCACCGATCTTCTTGTAATAAAATGCGATGCAGCCAAGCCCGAACATAACGGAAAGTAGCATCGGTATCCAAAAATATCCTGACCGCAATGTATCTTTCAGTCGTGACCACAGGCTCGTATTTCCACCGCGATTCATTCGTTTATACTCTTCGCCTTTGAGATAACCGATCCGACACCCCCGAAATCTCGTCGTAAACAAATATTTATCCCGGGTATCCAATGCGCGATCCAGTACCTCCGTCACCTGCCGGCTGTCACATTGTGAAAAACGGATATTTCGAATCTGCCCTTCCATCAAACCCGATCCCCCTGTCTGCAAGTCCTTCTCGTTTGTCTTCTTACAAACGGATTCCCACATTCTTATTTTACAATAACATGATAATTTCTTCCAGCAATCCGTTTTGTCATAATTGCTATCCTGAGTAGCATAGGAACTCCGGGTGGATGGCAGAAAAAAAGTGCCAAGGAGAACCATCCCCGTTGACACCCCAAAAAACAATATCTGATCAGATCACGCCGGCCAATTTCAGTTTAATAAATGCGCAGGCAAGCATCACAATAATGATCAGAACTCCGGTGATCCGAAGTTTGGCATCCGATGCATCACTCCAGGCCCCGGTCTTGTCCATCTCCGGATGATTCTGCAGATATGTGCGGTATCCATCCGGATTGACAACGATCCAGCCTGCCCAGCCGATCACAAACACGATTCCAATAAGAATAATTACCGATCTCATTCGAATAAAGCCTCCTTAAAAGATATTCTTCCAAAAGCCGAACGCTTAGATTATATATCATCTGATGCCGATTTTCAACAAGTCCTATAGTGCTGAACGATCCCGATGCTAAAACAGCAAGCGTACCAGAAACGCCACGATCCAGGCGATACCGCACTGCCACAAAACAATGCAGACCGCCCACTTGGTGCTGAGTTCCCGACGGATGGATGCCACTGCTGCCACACAGGGCGTATAGAGCAGCGAGAATACCAGCATCGCCGCCGCAGTCGCGTTCGGGATCGCACCTGCCACGCCATCCGGCGCAAAGAGCACTTCCATCGTAGAGACCATGCTCTCTTTTGCCATAAATCCGCTCACCAGCGCAGTGATAATGCGCCAATCCCCCATTCCCAGCGGCTGCATCAGCGGTACGAACAGGCCGGCGATCATTGCCAGGATGCTCTCGTGCGCGTCAGTTACCATTTCGAAACGCAGATCAAAACTCTTTAAAAACCAGACCACGATGGTCGCGATCAGGATCACGGAAAAGGCACGCTGCAGGAAATCCTTGGCCTTCTCCCACAGAAGCTGCAACACATTCTTTGCCCCCGGCATACGATAGTTGGGCAACTCCATCACAAACGGAACCGCCTCTCCCTTGAACAGGGTCTTTTTGAAGAGCAGCGATACGATGATGCCCGTCACGATCCCCAGCAGATACAGCCCGGTAATGATCATCCAGCTGTACTCCGGAAAAAAGGCACTTACAAAAAATCCGTAGACCGGCAGTTTTGCCGTACAAGACATAAACGGTGTCAGGAGTATCGTCATCTTACGGTCTCTCGCCGAAGGCAGGGTTCGTGTGGACATAACCGCCGGCACCGTACAGCCAAAGCCGATCAGCATCGGGACAATGCTTCGTCCGGACAGACCGATCTTTCGCAGCAGTTTATCCATCACAAAAGCCACTCTCGCGATATAACCGCTGTCTTCCAGAATGGATAAAAAGAAGAACATCGTCACGATCACCGGCATAAAACTCACGACACTGCCGACGCCTTCAAAGATACCGTCGATCACCAGACTGCGCACGGCACTGTTGACCTGCGCCGTCTCCATCATGCCATCCGCCAGTTCCCCCAGTTTGCCGATCCCCGCTGCCAGCAGGTCCTGCAAAAACGGTCCGATCAATCCGAAAGTCAGGAAGAACACGGCTGCCATTACCAGTACAAACACCGGGATCGCCGTATACTTTCCGGTCAGCACCTTATCCAGCTTACGGCTGCGGATGTGTTCCTTGCTTTCCGCCGGCTTTTCCACACAGCGCTCGCACACCTTGTTGATATAGGCATAGCGCATCTCCGCCATAGCAGCGCTGTGATCCATACCACGTTCTTTTTCCATCTGCAGCACGATGTGCTCCAGCATCTCTTTTTCGTTCTGTTCCAGTGACAGCTGTTCCAAAAGCAGGTTGTCTCCCTCGATCAGCTTGGCTGCCGCAAAACGCACGGGAATCCCGGCATTTACCGCATGGTCTTCGATCAGATGCATCACTGCGTGAATGCAACGGTGTACGGCGCCGCCGTGATCGGTGCTGTCACAGAAATCCTGCACCTGCGGCGTCTCCTGATACTTTGCCACGTGAAGTGCATGATGTACCAATTCGTCCACGCCTTCGTTCTTGGCTGCCGAGATGGGCACCACCGGCACCCCCAGCATCGCTTCCATTGCGTTGATATCCACATAGCCGCCGTTGCCGATCATCTCATCCATCATGTTGAGCGCCACAACCATCGGCAATCCCATTTCCAACAGCTGCATGGTCAGATACAGATTGCGCCCGATGCTGGTCACATCCACGATGTTTACGATCGCCTTGGGCTTTTCCTTCAGAACAAAATCTCTGGAAACGATCTCCTCACTGGTATAGGGGGACATGGAATAGATTCCCGGCAGATCGGTGATGAGTGTTCCTTTCTGCCCGCGGATCTCACCATCCTTACGGTCTACCGTAACCCCCGGGAAATTACCCACATGCTGGTTCGATCCGGTCAGCTGGTTAAACAGGGTGGTCTTACCGCTGTTCTGATTGCCGACCAACGCAAAGGTCAGCTGCGTTCCTTCCGGCAGAGGATTTTCCGTTTCTTTTTCGTGATAGCGGCCTTCCTCACCCAGTCCCGGATGCTCCGCTTTACGAACGCGGCTCTTCTTCGGTGCATTCTCTTCTTCCGATGCCTTGATTTCTTCGACATCGATCTGCTCCGCATCCGCCAGACGCAGGGTCAACTCATAGCCGTATACACGAAACTCTACGGGATCTCCCATCGGCGCAAACTTCACCAGTTCCACATCCGCCCCCGGGATCAGTCCCATATCTAAAAAATGCTGCCTGAGAGCGCCCTCTCCGCCAACATTTGTGATCTTTGCTTTTTCGCCTTTTTTTAAATCGCTAAGTCTCATTCTTTTGATACCCCTCATCCGCCCTTCCCCCCGAAGGAGAAAGGCCGGAAGAAAAATCATTTTTTGCGGAAGAACCGCCCGATCAACGGCATTGCCTTCAGCTCACTGCGGGTTACCGCCTTCAATACCAGCAGCATACCGGCATAGATCGATATTGCCGCAATCATCGCCACCAGCATAGCAGCCGGCATGCCGATCACTTCTTCCAATGCCGAATAAATACCAAATGCCGCACCGCCCATAACGATCGCTGCCACAGCCGGCTTGATAAAGGTATTTTTCCATTCAAATCGATAACCCACGCGCTTGATCACGCTGCGGCAATTCAATGTACATACGAGCAGCGGGAAGGTGACATTACCGATGGTCAGGCCGTACACACCCAGATCCGTATACTTCGTTAACGCTGCAACCAGCACCACATGGATTGCCAGGGATACTGCCGAATGGATCACCGGCTGCCGCATACGGTCGCTGCCCTGCAGGATCGAAGTGGTCAGTGTGGACAGTGCATAGAAAACAACGGCGATGGATCCGGTACGAAGCAGCATCACCGCCATCGGCATATAATCACCCAGGCGCGGGAACAGCACACCCATGACCGGCTCTGCCAATGCCGCCAGCCCTGCTGCTGCCGGAATGGCGATCAGCATATTTACTTTCAAAACCGACGAGATCTTTTCCTTCACGCGGTCGATCTCGCCTCTTGCAAAGGAAGCCACGATACTGGGCAGTGTCGCCGAAGCCATCGCCGTCGCGATCGCCACCGGCAGGTTCACCATCTGATTGTACTGGGTATTGAACACACCCTGCATACTGGTGACCGCCACCTCTTCATAACCCTTTGCTACCATGAGATTACCGAAGATCAGATCATCCAGTGTATAACCGATCTGATAGATGGTCTGGCTCAGGATCACGGGGAATACTGTTAACAGTATCGCCCTGGTGATCAGCGCATAATCTTCATCCGCCAGATCATCACCGCTCAACTCGATCTTTCGTGCTTTCTGTCTTCTCAGGGAAATGATCACAAACATAAGAAGTGCCGTGAATGCTCCGGCAAAGGTCCCCAGCGTTCCGCCGGTTGCCGCCGCCGATGCCTCTGCGGTCTCTGCCAGCCCCGGATCGCTTACACTCATTTGCTCGGCGGCAATGCGCACAAAAGCCGATGCCGCCACCACACTCACGATCGCATTGACGATCTGCTCGATCACCTGCGAAACTGCGGTGGGAACCATATTCCGGTGTCCCTGGAAAAAGCCGCGGCAGGTTCCCAACAGCGCAACAACAAAGACCGTCGGCGCCAGCACACGCAGCGGCGATTCCAGCCCCTGCTTTTGGTACATCTTTGCAAAAGCCTCTGCTCCGAAAAACAGTGCCGCACAAGCGATCGTTCCCGTGATGATCGCAAAGATCAGTGCACAGCGGAACAAACGATACGCATTCTTATACTGCCCTTTTGCCAGTCTCGCACTCATCAGTTTGGAGACGGCCAGCGGCATACTGTAAGAGGAAAGTGTCAGCGCGATATTATAGATACCGAAAGCCACCGAATACAGACCGTTTCCGGTGTTGCCCATGATATTGGCCATCGGGATACGATAAATAAAACCGATCACTTTTGTGATCAGCCCCGCGATCGCCAATATACTCCCCTGAACCACCAGAGATTTCTTCAACTGTGCTGACATATATACTTTGTCCCCTCATCCGCCCTTCGGGCACCTCCCCCAAAAGGTGGGAAGGCAAGATGATTTTGGTTTTGCATAATAAAGGACAGGAAACATAACGCCCCTGCCCATTCAAGTCCTGCTCACTTACATCATTCCTGCAGATCTCCCGAAAACAGAAGATCAGCCAAGTGCCTTTTCTTTATATGCACGGCATTCTTCAACAGTTCCGATCTCGCGATATTCCTGTAATTCCTGCAGGATTGCTACGAGAAAATCGATATCCTTCTGACGCATGGTCGTATTCGCTGTCTGTACCACACCTGCTCCCTCATCTGCAAAAGATAAGGAATGCATCAATGTTTCCAGCTCTGCTGCCTGTCTGTCCAGATCTGCCATAAGAACGCCCTCCGAATTTCTGTGTGTAGGAAAATTCTACCATAATCTCCCGTATTTGTCTATATTTTGTCCCGGTACTTCATCAGCTTCAGTCTGGCCAGTTCCCTCTCCAGCTGCATCTCCGCAACGCGGTATTCCTGATAACTCTTCTTCTGCAGCATCAGTTCTCTGGCCTCTTCTTCCGCTGCCCGCGCCCGCGCTTCGTCGATCTCTTCCGGCCGCTCCGCGGTTTCCACCAGCACCAGCACATCGTTCTTTTCCACCCGGAGCATACCGTTGCCGACCGAGGCATACTGCATCTCCCCGCCGACCGGCCGATAATGCATGATCCCCGGCATAACAGCGACCACGGCGTTTTCGTGACCGGCCATCACACCGTATTCCCCATCTTCCACAGGGATCACCACGATCTCCGCCTCGCCCTCATAGAAGGCACTGTCCGATTCATAGATTTTCAGATGAAAGGTATTCAATCCCGCTTATATCTCCGTCCCTACAGGGTCTTGGCTTTGTTCAGGGCATCATCGATCGTGCCCACATTATAGAATGCCGCTTCCGGCAGATCATCGTGCATACCGGAAATGATCTCCTGAAAACCGCGTACCGTCTCGGCCACCGGTACATATACACCCGGCGTTCCGGTAAATTTCTCTGCCACAAACATGGGCTGCGACAGGAAACGGATCATCTTTCTTGCACGGGATACCACCAGCTTATCCTCATCGGAAAGCTCGTCCATACCCAGGATGGCGATGATGTCCTGCAGCTCATTGTACTTCTGCAGATACTCCTGCACCGTACGCGCGGTCTCGTAATGCTCCTTGCCCACGATATCCGCTTCCAGGATACGGGATGTGGAGGCCAGCGGATCCACAGCCGGATAGATACCCTGCTCGGCGATCTTTCTGGAAAGCACCGTCGTCGCATCCAGATGGGTAAAGGTCGTTGCCGGTGCCGGGTCCGTCAGGTCATCGGCCGGCACATACACTGCCTGCACGGAAGTAACGGAACCGTCCTTGGTCGATGTGATACGCTCCTGCAACTGTCCCATTTCCTGCGCCAGTGTCGGCTGATAACCCACTGCGGAAGGCATACGCCCAAGCAGTGTGGAAACCTCGGATCCTGCCTGCACAAAACGGAAGATATTATCGATAAACAACAGCACATCTCTATGCTGCACATCACGGAAGTATTCCGCCATTGTCAGTCCGGTCAGTGCCACACGCATACGCACACCCGGAGATTCGTTCATCTGTCCGAATACCATTGCGGTCTTGTCGATCGTGCCGCTTTCCTTCATCTCATTCCACAGATCGTTACCTTCACGGCTGCGCTCACCCACGCCCGTAAAGATGGAATAACCGCCATGCTCCATTGCCACATTATGGATCAGCTCCTGGATGAGTACGGTCTTGCCGACACCCGCACCGCCGAACAGGCCGATCTTTCCGCCTCGCGCATACGGCTCCAGCAAGTCGATGACCTTGATACCTGTCTCCAAGATCTCTACGGATACGCTCTGCTCCGCAAAGGCCGGAGCCAGACGGTGAATGCCCCAATGCTCCGCTTCCGCAGGGATGGCTTCCCCGCCGTCAATGGGCTCACCCAGTACATTGAACATTCGACCGATGGTCGGGTCGCCTACCGGCACCTGTATGCAGTCACCGGTTGCCGTAACTTCCATCCCGCGTCGCAGGCCTTCGCTCTTGGACAACATGATACAGCGCACGATATTGTCTTCCATCAACTGTGCCGCTTCCATCACGCGCTGTCCGCCGGACGCCTCTACCGTCAGGGCTTCCCGCAATTTCGGCATCTGCCCTCTTGCAAATTGTACATCCACCACAGGTCCCGAAACCTGTATGATCTTTCCTGTATGCAATGTAATGTCTCCTCTGATTTCGCCATCTAAAATTTTTTCTTCTTCTTTTTCTTCTGTGCACGGGCACCGGAAGCCACCTCGGTGATCTCCTGCGTGACGGCTGACTGGCGCACACGGTTGTATTCGATCTGCAGCTCGCCCATCAGTTCATCCGCATTTTCGGTGGCCGTATGCATCGCGTTCATTCGTGCATTCTGCTCTGCCGAAAAGCTGTCCACCATCGCGCCGTAGATGAAACCTGCCATATAGGACGGGATCATCTGGTCCAGCACCTTGGATGCGGAAGGTTCAAACTTGTACATCTGATCGGAACTGTTCTCCGCCTCTTCCTCCGAAAGAAACATCTTACGCTCAAACGGGAGCACACGCACGCATTTGACGGTACTCACCATATCATTTTCCATATCACTGTAGATGATACGGATCTCGTCCGCCCGTCCTTCGGTGTACTCGGTCAGCAGTTTATAGCTGATCTCTCTGGCTCTGCGGAAGGTCGGATCCTGCGCCGTATAGAAAAAGGCTTCTTCCACCGGTCCGTTATGATGCTTAAAATACCGGCGGCCGTAATCTCCGATCACAAAGAGCCGCACCTTCTCTCTCTTGCGGATCTCCGCTTCCGCGCGCCGGATCACATTGTAATTATATGCGCCGGCCAGTCCGCGATCCGAAGTGATCACCAGAAACGCCACGGTCTCTGCTTTGGTCGGCCCGGACGGCGGATAGAAATACTGCGATTCCACTTCCGAGGTACTCTGAAAGATACGTTTGATCTCATACTCCGTCGCCCGGAAGAACGGCCTCGTTTTGGCGAGTTCCGCCCTGGCTTTGCGCAGTTTGGACGAAGAGATCAGATACATCGCATTCGTGATCTTTCTGGTATTGCGTACACTGCCGATACGGTTTTTTATTTCTCTGCCGTTTGCCACAGCTCAAGATACTCCTTTGCCGTCTCTATGATCTCTGCCTTCTGCTCATC
>CAMJAP010000001.1 GCA_946403625.1 uncultured Lachnospiraceae bacterium | reverse complement strand
GGTCAGCAACAATATGATCGTGGTACTGCCGCTGACGATGATCAGCGCGATCCTTCTGCTGCGTACCGGGCAGAATACCAAGATCAAAGGCGATGCAGCGATCGCGATGATCTCCGTCGGTGCACTGGCATTCGGCTATCTGTTGATGAATGTGTTTTCGGCATCGTCCAACTTAACCGGCGATGTTTGTACCACCTTGTTTGGCTCCACCTCGATCCTGACATTGCAGGACTGGGAAGTGTGGCTGTGCATCGGTCTGTCCGTTCCGGTGGTGATCATCTTTATCCTGTTTTATAACAAGATCTTTGCCGTAACCTTTGATGAAAACTTCGCACGTGCGGCAGGCACCAATGTCAATGCATATAATCTGCTGATCGCAGTGGTGATCGCGGTGATCATCGTGCTGGCTATGAATCTGGTGGGATCGCTTTTGATCTCGGCACTGGTGATCTTTCCGGCGCTTTCGTCGATGCGCGTGTTCGGCAGTTTCCGTTCGGTGACCATTTGCTCGGCCGTGTTATCCGTGATCTGTGCGTTTTCCGGAATGATCATTTCCATTCTGGCGGGCACACCGGTGGGATCCACGATCGTAGCAGTGGATGTTGTGGTATTTGCAATATGCAGCCTGATCGGCTTTGTGAAAAGAGGCGGACTGAAGTGAAAAGAAGAAATGTGATCCTGTGTGGCTCGGTATTGGCAGTCGTATTGAGTGCGTGCGGAAACGGAGAGACTGCAGTCGGCAGAACGGATCCCAACAACGCAAACAGTGTGGAAGCGGTGTTGCAGCAGCAGATGGCAGCAGAAGAGGCACCGCAGCCGACGGTGGAGATCGTTGTGGAAAACCCCGCGGAAGATGCGATCCCGGAGGATTTCGGGGCGGAGGCCTGGGAAATGACCGGTGAGCCGGATGCGTCTGTGGATGTAGACCTGACTGTGCTCAACAGCAATATGGTCTATGCGGAAGTCTACAATATGATGACGCAGCCGCAGGAGTATCTCGGAAAGAGCATTAAGATGCGCGGCGCGTACAATGTCTTTCAGGATGAATCCACGGGGCAGATCTATTATACCTGCATTATTCAGGATGCGACGGCGTGTTGTGCGCAGGGGATTGAATTTATACCGGAGGATATGGATGCCTTTAAAGCAGCGGAATATGCGTCCGGGGATGAGATCATGCTGGAAGGTGAATTTAATGTTTATCCCGACGGGCAATATATGTATGCGGTGTTGACGGGAGCGGAAATATTTTCGGAATAACGGTTCAAAAAATGACCGGCGCGGGAGAGCGTTTCCCGGCCGGTTTTCTCATATTTCGGAAAGCATTTGCTCAATTTTCGATTCTTGCGCGGGAATCATTGACGAATCTGTCAGATTAGCGTATTCTGAATCTATACTCAATAGCGTAAAAGACGGCAGATTCACAGAGTATCTATATTTCCGTAAAATTCAGATCAAGGAGGGTATACGAATATGGCTTGTTTTTTGGTTCCTACTACCGAAGCAATCGTTGTGACGGCATTAGAGAAGGGAATGAAGAAGGAAAATCCTTTTAAAGGTAAAGTAAAATGGTTGGGTAATATGCTCTGGGGCGGTTCTGCGCTGCTGGCATTTGAGCATGTATGGCACGGTGAGGTGGTGCCCTGGTTCCCGTTCCTGACGGCAGCATCGGATCCGGCAGACACTGCGGAGATGCTTGCGGAAATGTCGACGGTCGGTGTGACGATGACGGTGGTTGTGACGATGGCGTGGCTTGGTATGGTGGGCGTAACGCATTATCTGGAGAAACTGCCGGAAGCGGGCAAAAAGACCAAGGCATAAGGGGGACTACGAAAATGACATTATTGATTTCGACGTTTGCGGCAGTGATTGTGACGGTTCTGTGGTATTCCCGACTGGGCAAGGAAGATTATAAGCTGGGAACACTGGCGCTGATGTACTGGGGCGCATCCCTGATGTGGATGGTGGATGCGATCTTTGAATATGCAGAGCTGCAGGCAGAGTATTTCCTGCCGGCAACGGAAGATATGATCAACGATGCTTTCCTCGGTTTTTCCGTGGTTGCACTGGGACTGATCATCTGGCTGGTGATCCTGTTTGTCAAGGATCCGCAGGGCAAGGTTCGTTCCGTACTGCGTCAGAAAAAGGTAGCGGGCTGATCCCGTTATGATGTAAGGTATGCCAAAAGGCGCATGTATCTGTGGTGGGATATATGCGCTTTTCTTTTTCGAAGAGAAAATCCGATCGGAGGATGTGAAAATGAACGAGGATATTCGTGCAATACTGGAAGGGGTTAGGAACGGTGCAGTTTCGGTGGAGGATGCCGTACTGCAGCTCAAGATGAAACCGTTTGAGGATATCGGCTATGCCAAAGTGGATATGCATCGCAAAATAAGACAGGGCGTGGCAGAGGTGATCTACGGCGCGGGGAAAACGCCGGAGCAGATCATCGGCATTGCGGAAGTGATGAAGCAAAACGGGCAAAAGACGATCCTGATCACGAGGTTGTCCGAGGAGAGTGCGGATATCGTCGGCAAAGAGCATCCTATGGAATATTTTAAAGAAGCAAGATGCGGTGTGATCGGCGAGATCCCGAAGGCAAACGGACTGGGCAAGGTGGTGGTAGCGACCGGCGGCACCAGTGATGTACCGGTGGCGGAGGAAGCGGCGGTTACGGCAACGGTCTTCGGGAATGAAGTGGTGCGTCTGTACGATGTGGGCGTGGCAGGTCTGCACCGTACTCTGGCACATCTGGAAGATATTATGAGTGCCAATGTGATCATTGCCATTGCCGGTATGGAAGGTGCCCTGGCCAGTGTGATCGGCGGACTGGCAGACTGTCCGGTGATCGCGGTACCGACCAGTGTCGGCTACGGCGCATCGTTTCACGGGCTTTCGGCATTGCTGTCTATGTTGAATTCGTGTGCCAGCGGAGTGTCGGTGGTAAATATCGATAACGGGTTTGGTGCCGGGTATCTGGCAAGTATGATCAACCATCCGAAGTTATCCGGATAATTATGAAAATTTGGTCAAATCGCAAACCAGATCAAGGATATCGTGGAAGAGATCGGCAAATCCTCTACCGAGTGCGTGGAGCAGGCCGAGAAGGTGCGCGCACTGATCACCTCCGAGAAAGAAATGCTGGGCGTAACGCAGGAGAAGTTCCTGAATCTGGACAGCAACATTAAGGGATCTGTGGATGAGATTCAGTCGGTGCTGGCGATCACAACGCAGCTGGAGACGATCAAGGATACGATCCTGATGGCGGTATCGGATCTTTCCGCGGTCTCCGAAGAATCGTCGGCGACCAACGAAGAGGTATTCTCCGAGATTGCCGTGGTTGCACAGAACGTAACCCAGGTATCCGACAATGCGGAAACCATGAACCGTCTCGCATCGGAACTGAAGGGCGCGGTTGCATACTTTAAGTAAATTCGTTTCGAATGAAGAACTGCCGCAGGAATACCGGTTTTCCGGGCCTGCGGCAGTTTTGTTAAGGAACAGTTAAGAAATGGAAAAGAATTAAAAAAGAATCGGAAAAGATTCAGATTAAGACTTCTGTGGTCGGCTGATGTATAGTAACATCAGCAACAACCACAGAAGTTTTTTTGTTGGTATCGATTTTGAGGAGAGGTATGAGATGAAGAATAATCAGTTTTTGAAAGCAATGCTGACAGCGGGGATGGTAAGTGTGGCACTTTTGTTCACCGGCTGCGGTAAGGAAGAAGGAATCTCGGCCGGGATGATCACGACGCTTGAGAGCGGTGATTTTCGGGAGAAGTTCAATGCGGACGGGACGGTAGAGTGTGCGGAGCCGCATTACGTATATTCGACACTGACGCTTCCGGTAAAGGAAGTACTGGTAAAGGAAGGCGATCATGTGCAGGCCGGTGATCTGCTCTGTGTTCTGGATACGGAATCCATTGAAAAAGAGATCGCAATGCAGCAGGCAACCATGGATGTGACACAGAAAAATGCTTCTACTACGGTATCTGCGGCAAGACATCAGTACAATACTTATGTGGAAGGCATCAACAACGGAACGGATACCAATCTGGTTGCGGCAATGGCCAGAGCGGAGCAGGCAAGAGAACTCTGCGAAGCAGCGCAGATCCGATATGCAAACTACAAAGAGACCGTCAATATGGGGATGGATCCGACACTGACTGCAGCAGATCAGGCAGTGAAGCAGGCGGCAACATCGATCCAGCAGGCACAGTCGATGCAGTATGAAATGGAAGGCAAGGACTATGTGACGGAAGTTCAAAAAGAGCAGGCCGAGGATGCGGTGGACAGTGCAAACCTGGCGTATGTGCAGGCGGTGCAGAAAAGAGAAAACCTGCTGCGTCAGAGCGATCTGCAGCTGGCAGCGTATGCGAAGGATGTGGATGATGCAATGAACCAGTATCTGAGCGCAGTTGCGGCATATCAGGCAACCGTACGGGATCTGGAGAATGCAAAACAGGCCAGTTCGGATGCGATCAGCCAGGCAATGCGTTCCGGTGATGTGAGCGTTGAGGAACTGCGTCTGGCACAGCTGCAGGAGGATCTGCTGGATGCACAGATCCTGGCAGAGGCTTCCGGAACCGTCACTGCCGTAAACATCAAAGAAGGTGAAAACTCCGCCGGCGTGCTTTTTGTGATCGAGGATACACGGGATCTGATCCTGACGGCCAGAGTATCGGAAAAAGACATCAACCACGTGGACCGCGGAATGGTTGCGGATGTAACGACCAAGTCTGACAACTCGGATGTCTATACGGGCCGGGTAACGCAGATCTCCGAAACGGCGTATAAGAATGCTGCGGGCGAGACGGATACCTCCGGTAAAGACGCGGATTACAAGGTAACACTGGATATTACCGAGCCGGACAGCCGGATCCGCGTGGGGATGAATGCAAAGGTATCCTTTGTGGCTTATGAGCAGAGAGACTGCCTGAGTGTACCGAATGAGGCGGTATTTACGGATGCAAACGGAGAAAACTATATCCTGACCGTTACGATGGGTGAAGAAGGTGGTACAATAGGAATGCAAAAGATCGCCGTCGTCTACAAAGGAAAACGGGAAAGTGTAGTCGAAGGAGAAGGGCTGGCTACCGGAATGCAGATCATCATTGACGGCGCGACCTATCAGGATCTGGCAGGCCGGACCGTAAAGATCATTTAATCGGGATTAAGGAAGACAAAATGGAAAAGGTAAAAATTTTAACGGCAAAAGATCTTTCGAAGACATTTTCGAACGAATCCGTACAGCAGCATGTGCTGAAAAATCTGAATCTGGATATCTATAAAGGAGATTTCACTGTTGTGATGGGAAACTCCGGATCCGGCAAGAGTACACTGCTCTATGCACTCTCCGGGATGGACCGGCCGACGCTCGGTACGATCACATACTATGTGGACGATCCTAAGAAAAAGAAAGGTGCGGACGGGATCGAGATCTCAAAGTATTCCAATGACAAGCTGGCGCTGTTTCGGCGGAATCACGCAGGCTTTGTGTTCCAGCAGAACTACTTAAACGACTCGATGAGCGCACTGGATAATGTGCTGATCAGCGGACTGTTAAAATCCAAAAATCGCAGGGAACTGGCGAAACGGGCCAAGGAGCTGCTGGCGCGTGTGGAGATCAGTGAATCCGATGCAAGAAAATTTCCCTCACAGCTCTCCGGCGGTATGCAGCAGCGAGTAGCGGTGGTGCGTGGCGTGATCAATCGGCCGGAAGTGCTCTTTGCGGATGAGCCCACCGGCGCACTGAACTCACAGAATACCACCAATGTGCTGGACATCTTTACGGAACTGAACCAGGAAGGACAGAGTATCGTGATGGTAACGCATACGGTAGCGGCAGCAGAACGCGGCAACCGAATTATCTATCTGGCAGACGGCGTGATCTCGGATATCTGTGATCTGGGACCGTACATCGGCGATTACAAAGACGAGAGCAACCCGGAGATGGAAGCAGCGGCAGCGCGGCACAGGAAACTGAAAGATTTCCTGCAGGCACAGGGCTGGTAAATTAGAGGAAGAACATGTATCGATTATTTGTCATTGCAAAAAACAATATGAAAAAGCAGAAGGGTGATATGATCACCTTCCTGCTGCTGACCTTTCTGGCAGCGCTGATGATCTTTGACTGCATCTCTGCGATGATCGGGATCGGGCACATACTGGATGCAAAATTCGAGGAGGTCAACGGTGCGGATGTGATGCTCTATACCTACGATAATACGGCGGCCCGCCGGATCTCGGAGAAAGCGTTTGAGGAAAACGAGCATATTGCCGAGTATGAGGTGACACCGCAGCTGGATATGGTCGCAAAATTCCGGAAAAAAGGTGAGCGGGATTTCAATGCGTATAATTTCTTCGTAGAGGCGGATGATGAAGAAAAACGCATTATGAATATCGAAAGACCTGCGCGGAAGCTGCTTCCGAGTGAAGTGCTTCTTCCCTACAATATGAAAGGGGCATTTGCCATCGGAGATGTGATGCAGCTGAAACTGGAGGACGATATCTATGATTTCACCGTGGCCGGTTATCTGGAGGATCCGTACTTTTGCTCCACCATCAATATCTCGGTGTACTGCGTCTGCATGGATCGGGATGTGATGGAAGACCTGGCGGATGAATATCCGAATCTGGTGTTCCGAAGGAATATCTTTAAAGGAAAGCTGAGCGCAGCCGATAAGATGGCAGGATATTCGACGGGCGATCTGGAAAAAGAGGTGGAGGATGCCTACAAGGATGCACGGGCCAAATATGACGGTGAGGGCAGCTTTGGTTACGTGTTGATCAATTGGGAAATGATGAAGGGCGGATCTTCGTTTCTTCCGATGATCATCATCGCACTGATCCTGATCTTTGCGGTGCTGATCCTGACGATTGCGGTCGTGATCATATCCTTCAGTATCGGCAATTTCATAAGAAAAAATATGAAAAATACCGGTATCCTGGAAGCCTGCGGATATACCGTGAGTGAACTGCGCTGGGCACTCACGCTGCAGATCGCGATCGTGGCGGCAGTCGGCAGCGTGACGGGTGTAGTATCGGGAATTCTGACCTTTGACTATTTCGGCAATATCATCAGCCTGGTGCTGGGATTGTCCTGGAATCAGCCGGCCGATTATGTGACGGCGGTCGGGACGGTGTTTGGCATCGGCCTGCTGATCGTGCTGGTGGCAAGAATGGCCAGCCGGTCCTATAAAAAAGTCAGCGTGCTGGATGCACTGCGCGGCGGGATCAATACACACAATTTCCGGAAGAATTTTTTTCCGTTTGAAAAGACCGGGCTTCCGATCCCGGTGGTGCTGGCACTGAAAGATACCTTCGGCGGTCTGGGCAGAAACCTGTTGATGGTTTTTATCGTGACATTGCTGGCGGTATCCACACTGGTAGGTTTCGGGATGTATGAGAATTTCGGAACCGATCCGAATACGATCATGGATATTGTGAACGTTGAAGTAGGTACGGCAGGGGTAGATGATAACTCCCGCAGCCTGGATTACAGGGAACTGGGCGATGCAATGCGGCAGCTGGACTGCGTGGATTCCGTGCTGGCAATGAGCAGCTACTCACCCACCGTGGTGAAGGGCAATCGCGAGATGAATGTCAATACCATGGCCTATGACGATGTGAAGAATACGAGAGCTACCAAGGTCATAGAAGGCAGGATCCCGGAGGCGGACAATGAAGTGATGGTCAGCACCGGTATCGCAAAGGATCTGAACCTTCGCGTCGGCGATGTGATCACGGTCAAGTATTCGGACAATGAAGCAGATTATATGGTGGTGGGGATCAATCAGGCGCTGCAGAATATGGGACGCACAATGATCATCACACTGGACGGGCTCAAAAAGATCTATCCGGCCAATCCGCATCCCAGCTACTATGTGTATGTGAAAGACAATATTTCCTACCATACATTGGAGCGGGAATTGCTGGCGATGGCGGACGAGGAAGGGTATGATCTGACCGTGACGGATATGCAGGGTTTTATCAGCGGAACGGTGGATTCGGTTGTGATGGCAACCCGGATGATGTGTATCATCATCGTGTTCATCACCTGCTTTGTCGTGATCTTTGTGGAGGCACTGGTCATCCGCGCCAAGATCAGCAAAGAGTGGCACAATATGGGTGTTAGCAAAGCCTTGGGGCAGACGACCCGTGAACTGGTAACACAGATCATGCTTTCCAACCTTCCGGCCATTACCTGCGGAACACTGATCGGCGTAGTGCTGTCGCAGGAAATCGGCAAAAAGGCAGTCGGCGCAGCGTTCTCGCTCTTTGAGATGAACGATATCGCTTTTCACATCTCACCGATCTGGATGCTCCTGACCGTAGTCGGCATCCTGCTGATCGCCGTCCTGACCGCCGGCTTCGAAGGCCTCAAAGTAAAACGCCTGATCCCCGTAGAAATGATCACGGAAGACTAGTCCCCAAGCCTTCCCCCCTTTGGGGGGAAGGTGCCCGAAGGGCGTATGAGGTGCAAATGAGGACCCATCGGAAATGCCACTAGCCTTTATCCATCCGATATAGTAAAATAACCTCATACACATAAAGGGGGAAGGCGGAATGCACTACGATTGTCTGATCGTGGATGATGAGATAGAACTGGCCAAGATGACGGCCGAGTATTTTGAGATGTTTGATGTAAAGACGCAGTATGTGGAAAGTGCTGCGTCTTGTTTTGATTTTCTGGCACAGAATGAGGTGGAGCTGATCCTGTTAGACATCAATTTGGGCGACGGCTCCGGCTTTGATGTGTGCAAGAAAGTCCGCGAGGAATATAAACTCCCCATCCTGTTTATCAGTGCCAGACAGAGCGACGATGATGTGCTGATCGCACTGAGCATCGGCGGGGACGATTATGTGAAGAAACCCTACAGCCTGGCGGTATTGCTGGCAAAGGTCAAGATCCAGCTGAAAAAGGCGGAGGAGCTGCGTCGGTTGAAGACATTGGAAAATGCACCGGCGATCGTATCGGAGGAGCAGGCGGTTTCTTCGGATTCCTTTGCTCTGGATGAGCCGACCATGTCCGTCATCGTAAAGGGACAGCGGATCAGCCTTAAGGCAAAAGAATTTGTGCTTTTGAAATGTCTGTACGATCACCGCAATACGATCGTGACAAAGGACGCTCTTTTTGAGGAAGTCTGGGGTGATAAGTTTTATTCGGACGGTACGCTCAATGTGCACATCCGTAAACTGCGTGAAAAACTGGAGAAGGACCCGAATAACCCGGATATGATCAAGACCATCTGGGGCACGGGATATATGCTGGAATTATGAAACGGATACGAAGCATTGCGATCGCATATACCATATTGATGCTGGGCGTCTTGGGCGTGATCTGGAAGATGCACCGCAGTATGCGCTTTACCATGGCAGCACCGGATGCTTATACCGATGAGCAGCTGCAGATCTACAAGCAGATCTGGAATGTGATGAGCGGGGCAACGGAGCAGTATCAGGGCCAGGTGTTTCACTATGTGGTGATGCTGTGGGGCATCATGCTTTTGGGCGGATATTTTTTGCTGTTTTGCATTTATCAATCGGAGATCCGGCCGGTGCTGGAATTGCAGCGATATGCGACCGAGATCGCCAAGGGCAATCTGGATGTGAAACTGCCGATGCACAAAAACAGCAGTTTCGTCGGCTTTACCGAGAGTTTTGATCTGATGCGCGAGGAGCTCAAGGCTTCCCGACAGCGGGAGATGGAAGCGGAAAACGCGAAACGCCAGATGGCGGCGGAACTGAGCCACGACTTAAAGACGCCCATCGCTACGATACAGGCGACATGCGAGCTTTTGCAGATGCAGATCCTGAAAGCCAAAAAAAAGCAGAACTCCGGTATGAATGAGATCAGCGGACTGGATGAAAAGATCGAATGCATCACCAAAAAAGCGACCACTATCAACGAACTGGTGCAGAGTGTGCTGCACGCAACGATCGATGATCTGGAGGAGATCAAAGTCGAAGTCGGGGAATACGAATCACCGCTCATCGAAGGATTTTTCAGGGATCTGAAAGAATACGGAAACATCATTTTGGAAAACAGCATTCCGGAGTGCCTGGTCTATATGGACAAGCTGCGGATGGAGCAGGTGATCGATAATGTGGTGGGCAATTCCTATAAATACGCCCACACGGACATAAGGGTATCCTTTGGTGAGACGGAAGAAATGTTGATGCCGGACGGAAAGAAGAGCCGTTTCCTTCGGATCACGATAAAGGACAGCGGCCCCGGCGTGGCACCGGAGGAGCTGTCCCTGTTGGTCGAGAAATATTACCGCGGCTCCAATGCCAAAGAACAGAGCGGTTACGGCCTGGGCATGTACCTGGTCAAGTGGTACATGGAAAAGCAGGGCGGCGGTATGGAGTATTACAACGATGACGGTTTTACCGTGGAACTTTTAGTGAAAAAAGTTTCGTGACGTTTTGTTTTTTTCTCTGCGGAGTCCGGCATGATCTGATACTTCCGTACGAAATAACTGCGGTAGCGGAGATAAGCGGTGTATGCGCTTAAGCACCATACCACACCGGAAGAGATCCAGATACCGGCTGCGTCGCAACCCATATAGGTGGTAAACAGGATCGGGAAGGTGAAACGTCCGATGACTTCCACGATACCGTTGATCAGCTGGAACATCGCGTCGCCGATACCGGTCAGCACACCGCGGATCACGTAGATCATACCGAGTGCCATATAGAACATACTGGTGATCTGCAGACCGATGGTTGCCAGAGTGATGATGTACGGGCTTTCGTCGGCATCCAAAAACATGGATGCGATGGAACGTCCGAAGAACTGCATTACGGCGATCAGGATGCAGGAAAGGACGATCATGATCACGGTACCGGTCTTGTAACCTTCATAGACACGATCCGTTCTCTTCGCGCCGTAGTTCTGGCCGCAGAAGGTGGACAGCGAAGCGCCCAGCGTCATATACGGCTGATGGATGAGCTGCTCGATACGGTTGGTGGTCGTAAAGGCAGTCGCAACGGAAGGACCGAAGGAGTTGACCACACGCTGCAGGGCCATAGAAGAGATGGCGATGAGGCTGAACTGCATCGACATCGGTACACCCAGGCGTACGACCTTGCGGATCATACTCCGGTCGATGACAAAATCGCTCTTCTTAAACCGGAAATACGGATTGCGCCGAACTGCATAGATCGCACAGGTGATGACGGAAACAAGCTGTGACAGCAGGGTAGCCAGAGCAGCGCCGGCAACGCCCATCGGGATCACGCATACGAAGAGAATATCCAGTACGACGTTTACAATGGTCGAAAAGATCAAAAAGTACAACGGGGACTTGGAATCACCCAGGGCACGCAGTACGGACGACAGGTAGTTGTACAGGGATACAAATAACAGACCGCAGCACATAAAGCGGACATACAGGGTACCGTCTGCCATAAATTCGGCCGGCGTATCCAAAAGCCGCAGCAGGGTCGGAGACAGGACAAATGCCAGGGAACCGATGATCAGCGGAACCACGAGCATGATCAGACCGGTGTTGATGATGCACTTTTTCACACTTTCATCGTCATGCGCACCGAAAAACTGGGAGGTCACGATACCGCCGCCGTTTCCGACACCGTTGCACAGGGCAAAGAACAGGAAAGTGATGGACGAGGTAGCGCCGATCGCACCGAACGCGTCCGCACCGACATAGTTTCCGACGATGATGGAGTCGGCAAGGTTGTATACCTGCTGAAAGAGATTACCGATCAGCATAGGAAGTGCAAAGAGAAGGATATGTTTTGCGGGACTGCCCGTAGTCATATCTGTTACGTTATTTTTCATAAAAAACACCTTTCATTATTATGCAAACTGTTGCTATTTTGGATTATAGACGTAATGGAAACAGAAACCATCTCATGAATTGACTGTTGGATTATCATTTTTTGACTTTTTGAAAATTCATATAGCAAAGGGGGCAACATTATGGATTACAGTAATTATGAAATTTATGACTTTGACCGTGTCAGTGCTTTTCATATGACGACGGGCTACAAGCAGAGAAACTATCCGATGCACTGGCATTCCTATGGAGAGATCCTGCTGGTCGGACCGGAAGGTCCCAATATCTACAAGGTCGGAAAGAATACTTATCAGCTGATCCCGGACGATCTGGTGCTGGTATGGCCCATGGAAATGCATGAGGTGGTGGATGCGGATCGCGAGAATTCCCTGGTGATCCAGTTTTCCAATGCGTTTATCAATTCCCTCTTTGACCTGCAGAGGATCATGCACCTTTATCGTAATCTGCATGTGATCTGTGTCGGGGCACATCCGGAACTGGCGGCAAAACTCAAGACCGTCACACTGAAGATGAAGGATATCTTCTACAGCGATCGTGCGGATAAGGAGATCCGCTGCTGCATGCTGCTGATGGAGTTTATGCTGCTGCTGGATGAGTACCGTAAAGAACTGGCGCCGGAGCTGAATGAGGAAGAGCAGTACGGCTACACCGACGATGTGATGCGGCGCATGATGCAGGTGTCGGATTATATTAAGAACAATCTGACGGCGGACGATCTGTCCCAGGCGGCCATGGCGGAGATGGCGGGCATCAGCCGGGATTATTTCTCGCGCATCTTTAAGAATGTGACGGGTATGAATTACAGCAAGTGGCTGAATATGATCCGTATGGAAAAGGCATCGGAACTGCTGGCGCAGGAAGGGCGTACCCTGACGGAGATCGCGATGCTGAGCGGTTTTCAGAGTATTCCCAGCTTTAACCGTGTCTTCCGTGAGGAAAAAGGTATGGCTCCCGGGGAATATCGTGCACTGTTTGCCGGTGCGGGGAAGAACAAAAATCCCGACGCGGCCGAGTGACCATCAGAATAATCGGATACCGAATGCTCCGGTTCGCAGCCGGGGCATTTTTTTGTGCCCGGAACACGGCACAACATCTTTATAAATCGCTTGCCAAATGGTTTATAAAGGCTTAAAATTATATATTGAGGTAGTGTTTATGGATGTGATTCGTCTGGAAAAAAGCCGGATTGAACAATTGAATAGGCGTGCCGGAAAGCAGGGGGGGAAAATGGGAAATCAGAAAGAGAAAGGTTTCCGAAAGCTCAACCGCAGCCAGTTAGGTTCGGTACTGATCATTTATCTGATCGTATCGCTTGTTTTTAATGCCTTTTTGGCCTTTTTTGCGAACATGTTCTTGCGATATGTGGTGGAGAGCCGGATCTACACGGAATACAAAGAAATCTCCTTTATGGCCAAACTGTATGAAAAGCAGGGGGTTCTCGGAGATATTTCGGAATTCCTGGATCAGGAAGAACGGGAGTATTTCATTGCGGATAAGAACCAGAATGTTCTGGATCAAAAAGGCGAGAATACCTGCAGTAAAAACGGCGGGCAGGTGCAGCTGGATATGCTGGGTGAGAAGGTGTATCTGTTTGAGGACAGAGATATCCGCCTGTTGCTGCGCAGAGCCGACGGGGTTTCGTTTGATGTTCCGGCATTCTTTGAGTGGGTGAATGACAGCAACGGCTTGCAGCGCCTGGCCGACAAGGGTGCCACACTGGACATTCCGTTCTGGGTGGTAGAAGAGATCGGCTATACCAATACGGCCTTGTACGGAAAAGCTTATCTGAGCGTGGATGCAGCGGATCTCATCTTTTTGGCGGCGATCTCCGGATCCATCGCGGTGATGATCCTGGGAATGTCCTTTATGCTCATCTATCACGTTGTCGGCAGCATCGTTCGCCAGCGCAAGATGACCAACCTGTTCTTTATGGATGATGTGACCGGCGGCCGGAACTGGATGTGGTTCCAGATCAAGGGTGAGCAGCTGTTCCAAAAGGCATCTTCGCAGAGAAACAATTATGCGATGATCAATGTGTCCTTCATCAAATATCGTAATTTCTGTATGTGCCATTCCATCAAGGAAGGTGAGGAGATCCTTTCCAAGGTGGATAAACTGCTGGTGAGATATATTGAAAAGTACGATCTGTGTGCGCACAATTCATCGGCAAACTTTGGTGTGTTGATGAAGTTTACGGATGAAAAACAGCTGCACAGCTTTTTGGAGAGACTGTTAAAAGACCTGGAGATCGTAGACGGTATTCACAAATTCAGTTTCCATATCGGCGTGAGCGTTATCCAGGAATGGCATGAAGTACGGAAATGGTGGATCTTCAAGCGCCGTATGGCGGATCTGGAAAAAGAGTACAACAATGCCAGCACCGCAAGAGAGACACTGGCTGAGAATGACAATTCCGCGATCGCTTTCTTTGATGAGCAGATGATCAAAGAGCAGCAGTGGCTCGATATCGTACAGGAGAACCAGCAGAGGGCTTTGCAGGATGAGGAGTTCGTGGTATTCTATCAGCCGAAGTTTGATCCGAAGACCGACCGCCTGTGCGGTGCGGAAGCGTTGATCCGCTGGGAGTCGCCGGTATACGGATTTAAGGGACCGGATACCATTATCCCGATCTTTGAAAAGAACGGTTTTATCACCGAGATCGATACCTATATGATCCGCCGTGTGGCAAGGGATCAGAAGGAATGGGTGGATAAGGGTTATCCCTGTGTACCTATTTCGGTCAATGTTTCGAGAGCGCATTTTGCCGAGAGCAATCTGGCACAGCAGATCCGGGATCTGGTGGATGCCGAGAATGCACCGCACGAACTGATCGAGATCGAGTTGACCGAGAGTGCGTTCTTTGATGACAAGACCGCACTGGTATCCACGATCAAGAAACTGAAAGAATTCGGTTTTGTGGTATCGATGGACGATTTCGGCGCAGGATATTCTTCCCTGAATTCATTGAAGGATATGCCACTGGATGTTTTGAAACTGGATGCGGAATTTTTCCGCGGTGACGGCGGCGACGGCCGTGGTGAGATCGTTATCTCCGAGGCGCTGCAGCTGGCGAAGAAATTGCATATGCGTACCGTTGCCGAGGGCGTGGAAGCCAGAGAGCAGGTAGATTTCCTGGCAGAAAAAGGCTGCGATATGATCCAGGGATACTATTATTCCAAACCGCTGCCCAAGAGCCAGTATGAGAACTGCCTGAAGGAAGAGATGGAAAAGGTAGAAGCGGAAAAAGAGCAGAAGGAAAACGACGCAGAAAAGAATGCGGAGGAAGCAAAGGAATCCGAAAAGGAAAAAGTATCCGAAGAAACCGTAACCGCACAGGATGAGAAAGAAGCGGAAAGCAGTTCCGAAGAGAAAGAGTTACCGATCCGTGAAGCGGAACTGTCGGAGACCAAGGCAGAAGAGATCAAGAGCGAAATGCAGGATCTGGTGGTCGAATCGGAGGAACACGCGCATTCCGAGCAGCAGGATAGTCAGTAAGTATATGTCAGATCAGATCAATCATACTATGGATGCCTACCGTCGGTGTCGGCTGTGTCCGCGAAATTGCGGTGTGGACCGTGCAGACGGAATGCGCGGATACTGCGGCGCAGACGCACAGATCCGCGTGGCCAGGGCAGCACTACATTTTTGGGAGGAACCATGTATATCGGCTTCGGAAGGATCCGGAGCCGTGTTTTTTGTGGGCTGCAATCTGGGATGTGTATTCTGTCAGAATTATGAGATCTCCCATCAAAAAAGCAAGGACCCCGGTGTCGATATGGAAGCGGGGATCGCGGTCAGCCCGGAGCGTCTGGCAGAACTCTTTTTTTCTTTAAAAGACCAGCAGGCAAACAACATCAATCTGGTGACGGCGGATATCCATATCCCGGCGGTGGCGCAGGCAATCGCGCTGGCGAAGGCACAGGGGCTGGATCTGCCGGTGATCTTTAACAGCGGATCGTATATAACGGTAGAAAGTCTGCGCATGCTGGAAGGGCTGGTGGATGTGTATCTGCCGGATTTCAAATTTTATACGGCGCAAAAAGCGGCAAAGTATCTGCACGCTGCGGATTACCCGCAAACAGCGCGGGCAGCGATCGCAGAGATGGTGCGTCAGGCCGGTGCATGCCGGTTCAATGCGGAAGGAAAGATCCGAAAAGGTGTGATCGTGCGCCATCTGCTGATGCCCCATGGACTGCTGGAAGCGAAGATGATCGTAAAGGAACTTTATCACAATTACGGGGACAGCGTATATCTGTCTCTGATGAATCAGTTTACGCCGATCGCCGCGCATTTGCGGAACTATCCGGAATTGCAGCGGGGGGCAACGGAAGCGGAATACACGGAGCTGATCGAGTATGCATTGTCCTTGGGCGTAAAGAATGCGTATATGCAGGAAGGCGGAACGGTTTCCGAGAGTTTTATTCCTGCATTTGACGGGAGCGGTGTGCTATGAGACGAAAGGGAGGAAAACGACCGGTGCGTTATTATATTGCGGATTGTCATTTTTGGCATGGCAATCTGAACCAGCGTATGGATATGCGCGGCTTTGCGGATGTTGAGCAGATGAATGCGCATATGATCGAGCAGTGGAATAAGAAAGTACGGAAAAATGATGAAGTGGTGATCCTGGGAGATTTTTCCTTCGGCAAAGGGGAAGAGACCAACCGGATCCTGGAGCAATTGAACGGGCAGTTATATTTGATCCGCGGGAATCATGATGACCGTTATCTGACCGACCGGGCATTTCATAAAGACCGTTTCGGCTGGATCAAGGACTATGATAAGATGAGAGATAACAATCGCGGCGTGGTGCTCAGTCATTATCCGATCATCTGCTATGACGGGCAGTACCGGCGGGATGCAAAAGGAGATCCCAAGTGCTATATGCTGTACGGGCATGTGCACAATACCTACGATGAGGTACTGGTCAATCGCTTTGTGAACGAGACCAGAGATGCAAAGCGGATGGCCTTTGGTTATGTGGAAGAAAAAAGCATCCCGTGTCAGATGATCAATTGCTTTTGTATGTTTTCGGATTATATGCCGCTTTCCCTGGACGAATGGATCGAAGTGGATAATGCGCGTAGAGAACGAATGAATCGCAGTGCGGAAGGCGCTTCTCAAAATTCGTAAAAAAATTTTTAGGAATCCCATAAAATCGTTACACGGTTTCCGTATCCTACTCAGATACAGAAAAATGCAGCAAGAGAAAAGCCGGTCACCGGGACCGGATGGCTGCAGTCAAAAAAGGGAGGGTAACGATTATGGAAGGAACAAAGAGTGTAAGAAACAGTTTGCGCAGATGGGTGATCACCGGTGGTCTGACCGCAGCAATGCTGCTGGGTGGATGCGGGCAATCGGAGGGAACATACAGAAGTGCGCCATCGAATGCCGCAGGAGACAGTGCTTCCTATGTTGCAACCGCAGACGAGGCATGCTATGGAGGAATGGAAATGCCGACGGAAGCCTATATGGAGGAGTCCGGGGATATCTACAAGAGTTCCGGCAGTTTCGACGAAGCAGCAGGTCTGGAGATCGATACACCGCAGGCAACGAGCCGCAAGCTGATCCGCAATCTCAGCCTGGAAGTGGAAACGCAGGAGTTCCAGTCGCTGATCAGTACGGTGACCGACCGTGTAAGAAGCATGGGCGGCTACATTGAAAACAGCAATATCTATAACGGCAGCAACTATTCCGGCGAGGCACAGCGCTATGCAACGATGACTCTGCGTATCCCGTCGAACAAGGCAGATACTTTCCTGACGGAATTGAACGACCAGTCCAATATCACACAGCAGAATGAAAATGTGGTGGATGTAACGCTGGACTATGTGGATCTGGAAAGCCACAAAAAGGTGCTGATGGCGGAGCAGGAGAATCTGCTGGAGATGCTGTCGATGACCAACGATATCGACGATATGATCACGCTGGAGAACCGTATCTCCAACCTGCGGTATCAGATCGAGAGTATGGAATCCCAGTTGCGTACCTATGACAACAAAGTGGATTATACGACCATCAGCCTGCATGTATCGGAAGTGGTAGAACTGACCGAGATCACAGAGCCGGAGCCGGAACCGGTAGAGCCGACCACCTGGGAGCGGATCAGCGAAGGTTTTGCGGATAACCTGGACCGTGTGATCACAAGCTTTACGGATCTGCTGGTAGCCTTCCTGAGCAATCTGCCGACCCTGCTGGTATGGGCAGTCATCATCTTTATCGTCGTAAAGATCGCAAAGAAGGTACTGCGTGTGGGTAATCACCAGCCGGCAGTTGCAATGGCAGCCGAAGGTGATGCATCCGCCACCGGCGAAGAAATTTTCGGCAAGCTGGTGAAAGGAAAGAAGCGCGCTGCAAAAGCAGCAGAGACCAAGACCGCAGAAAATGCACAGAGTAATGATCAGGGCGGTTTTCATTGGCCGGACGGTGATAACAACTAAAAGAGAATAATAAAAAAACATAAAAAAGATCCTTCCCGATGCAAAAAGGGAAGGATCTTTTTGGGTTATCCGACCAGGGATTTCAGTTCTTCGATCGTAAAGGTATAGTCCTTGTTGCAGAAATCACAATGCAGGGTGACCGGCTGGTCCTCGGCGATCATTTCATCCAGTTCCTTGCGCCCCAGGCTGATCAGTGCTTTGGTAACACGCTCGCGGTCGCAGTTGCAATGGTACTGCACCGGACGAACGGCTTCAATCTCGATATCTCCTAAAATATCCCGCATCATATCTTCCGGTGTTTTGCCCTGTAGGAAATAATCGGTCACGCTGCGCACTTTGGTAAGTGCCTGCTCCAGCGCGGAGATGGTCTCTTCCGAAGCAAAGGGCAGCAGCTGTATGATGAAACCGCCGGCGTGTTTGACGGACAGATCGGTATCGACCAGAACGCCCAGTCCTACGGAGGTGGGGATCTGTTCACTGGAAGCAAAGTAGTAAGTCAGGTCATCGCCGATCTCACCGGAAACCAGAGAGGTTTGGCCGACATACGGTTCCTTCAATCCCAGATCTTTGATCACGCACAGGGTGCCGCGGCCGATCGCGTTGCCGACATCCAGATGGCCGTCCGCCTTGAGCGGCAGTTCCACGGCGGGATCGTAGACCAGGCCTTTTACATTGCCGTGCGGGTCTGCGGTTACGGTTGCCTGACGGATGGGGCCGTCACCGTCGATCTTTACGGTGATGAGGTCATCTTCGTTTTTGCACATCGCAGCCATCATTGCGGCGCCGGTGAGCAAACGCCCCAGAGCGGCAGTACAGACCGGATAACTGTGATGGATCTGCTGTGCGGTGTTTACAGTTTCTTTGGTATAGGCGGCAAAAAAACGCACTTCGTTGCCGAAGGCCAGCCCCTGTAAGATCTGATCGTTCATAGTGATTTTATCGGTTCCGCAATTTCAACGGCGGAACAACTCCTGTTCTTATTGTTTTTTCTTGCGTAACATCCACCAACGGGCGATGTTGAGTCCGATCTTGTAGTAGAACGGACGCAGTTCCTTGTCGGCGACTTTGATCATCTTGCGGATCTCGATGTGCTGCGGGCAATGGGATTCGCATTTACCGCATTCCACGCACTGATCGGCAAAGCCCGGATCCTTACGCAGACCGATGACCTGTGCGAATTCGTGACGGGCATCGGCCTTGTTTTCGGTGTAGATCTTGTTGTAGCACTGAAACAGTCCCGGGATGTCCACGCCTTTCGGGCAGGGCATACAGTAGCGGCAGCCGGTGCAGCCGATCTTGACATTTTCTTTGATCAGCGCGCGCAGCTGCTCGATGGTGTCCTGATCGGCCTGTGTGAAACTTCCGACGGATGCTTCCGAAGCGATGCGGCAGTTTTCCTCCACCATCTCTACGGAATTCATACCGGAGAGAATGCAGGTTACGCCCGGCTGATCCCACAGCCAGCGCAGAGCCCATTCGGCCGCCGACCATTTGTTGGGATGTTCCTCGATGCATTTCTTTGCCTTGTCCGGTAAGAGATTGACCAGTTTGCCGCCACGCAGAGGCTCCATAATGATCACGGGAATGCCCTTCTCATAAGCGGTTTCCAATCCGCGTCGTCCCGCCTGGGTATGCTCATCCAGATAGTTGTACTGGATCTGGCAGAAATCCCAGTCATAGTCATTTAAGATCTGCAGGAACATATCGGTATCGCCGTGGAACGAAAAGCCCAGGTTGCGGATGGCACCGGAGGCTTTCTTTTCCTCGATCCATTGCAGGATACCCAGGTCTTTCATCTTGTGCCATGACGCGATGTCCGTGAGCATATGCATCAGGTAATAATCGATGTAATCCGTCTTTAAGCGGGACAGCTGCTCCTGAAAATATTTCTCGATCTGCGCGGTGCTGCCGATCAGGTACTGGGGCAGTTTGGTGGCGATACGGATCTTGTCACGGATGCCGTTGCGGGCCACGATCTCGCCCAGTGCGACTTCGCTGCCGGGATAGATGTAGGCTGTATCGTAGTAATTCACGCCGGCTTTGAATGCCGTCATGATTTCCTGTTCTGCCTTTTCCAGGTCAATGCCGGCACCCTTGCGACTAAAGCGCATGCAACCGTAGCCCAGTTCGGAGATCTCGTTTCCGGATTTGTCTTTGCGATAGATCATAGGCTATCCTCTCTTTACAATGCTGCGTCGATGGCCTTGCTGAGCTGATCTGCGCAGGAAGTTCCGCGCATACCGCACAGATTGCCGCGCAGCAGATCACTGATATCCTTTGCGTCCTTTCCTTCCACCAGTTTGCCGATGGCTTTTAAGTTTCCGTTGCAGCCACCCATAAAGCTGACATTGTAGATCTTTCCGTCTTCCAGTTCAAAATTGATCTGCTGGGAGCATGTACCTTTTGTGGCAAAAGAATGTTTTGTTCTCATTTGTGAGTTCCCTCCTGATATATCTCTGTATTTTCTCGGATACTTGTATAGGTTCGCGATCGCCGTGTTATGTTTCTGATACGATCACGGTTATACTTTCACGATTGTTTTTCTTTCCCGGAATTTAAATATTTCATCATCGCGTCATAGTTTTGCGCGGCATCGTGATACCCCTGCAGATACAACACTTTCAGTTTCTTTTTGTCTTTTTCGATGCGGTCGATCTTGATGATCGATTCGGGACGGAAGACAAAGACGCGACCTTTCTCCTCCAGTTTGCGGATATAATCCAGAGTCTTATTGTAAATGATATGGCGGCGCTGCATCGCCATTACCACACCCGGATAGTCCTTATATTTTACGCGCAGTGCCTGTTGGTTTACGAAAGAGATCGGTTTTTTTCGATAGCCGTTCGGCTGTGTCAGGACGACTACCATCTTTTTGTTGCCGTCCAGCATCGATTGCCGGATCGGAATGGAATCTACCATACCGCCGTCCAAATACTGTTTGCCGTGGAATTCCACATTGCGGGATACCAGCGGCAGAGAAGCGGATGCCTGTATTGCCGTGATATCTTCCCGGATATCCTTTAGCGGCAGATATTCCGCGTGTCCGGTTTCGATGTTGACGGCTACCGCATAGCAGTTTCCCGGGTACTTTGCGGCCGCCTCATAATCGTACGGATCCAGCTCATTGGGAATACGGTTATAGCAGTAATCCACACCAAAGAGGTCGCCGGTCTTAACGAGACTCTTTAAGCTGCAATAGTCCGGATCGTCCAGATAATCCAACGAGATCCGGTATGCTCTGCCGATCTGCCCCGACATATAGCTGGTCAAATGGCAGGCGCCTGCCGATACGCCGTAGCAGGACGAAAACTGCAGTCCACGCTCCATAAAATAGTCCAAAACGCCTGCGGTATACAGTCCGCGCATTCCGCCGCCCTCCAAAACCAGGCCGGCCTGCACGAGTTTTTTAGCTTCGTTATTCATAATAAATCTGTGTTATCCTTTTTTCGTAAATTCTTCCTCATTTTATCATAGTTAATGTATAAAATCCATGTAAATATTCCCCGATATAACCTATAGGAGCGGCATGTACCCTTGCTTTCCTTCCCATTTTTCGATTTGTTACACCATAGTTTTTAAACAATTTACATACTACATAATGCCCGGTTTACAAGAAAGGGTACTAGATGTAGACAAAAGCCCTGAATTCCCCGTGTTTTGCGGGTTTTGGGGCATTTGATCAAAAAATTTTATGTGGAAAATATGTAAACCGTATGTTAATATATATTATTGGAAAGGTATGACCTGATATATGGCAAAATTGATGTATGAGAACCGTTTCATACTCACGAGAAAGTTGCACAAAGAGTATTTTCGGTTTTGTTATCGTAAACTGCAAAAACGAACGCAGCTGATCTCGGGACTGTTGGCGCTGCTTGCACTGGGAGCAGCCGGTTATCTGTATTTCGGGCTGCACAGTATCGTCGGAGCGGTGATCGGGCTGGTGGTTGCCATCTACTTTGTGTTTGTTGTCTTTTTCGGATATGCCTTTCGGGAATGGTTGAAGTATCGTGAACTGCAGGATCTGCACGGCAAGGCGATCGTCAATCTGGTCCGCTTTCATTCGGATCAGGTGCAGGTAACGGTGAACAAGACGAAGTTTTCGTTCAAATACGGCACCATTGTCCGGGCGTATGAATCGGACGAACTGCTGATCCTCATCCTGAAAAGGGAAGGAATGGCGGAACACGGACAGCCTCTTTGGAAAAGGGGATTTACCGGAGAAATCTCTTTGGATGACTTTAAGGAATTTGTGAACCAAAAGACCGGAAAAACGATTTTTTAAGATCGTCGGAATCGGCATAGAAATCTGCATAGAGATTTGTATAAGAATTTGCACGGCGTTAGCATTGAAATTACGGAAGTAAACGGAGGCGGGTATGGCCAGAAATACGATCTTGATTTCAGATGATGATGAAGAGAACAGAGCCTTTTTAAAGAAGCTGTTTGAGGCAAATTATGAGACGGCTGTGACGGCAAACGGGCGTGAGGCGATGGAATATCTGATGGTTCATCAGAAAGACGTTGCCGTGATCCTGCTGGACATGCATATGCCGGTGGTTGACGGACGCGCGCTGCTTAAGGTACTGCATCAGAAGGGCGTGACCAAGCGTATTCCCATTGTCATGATGACCACATCCGAAGATGAGTCGCTGGTAAAGGAATGCTACGAAAACGGTGCGGTAGACTTTGTGCTCAAGCCGTTTATTCCCGAGATCGTATACGGTCGTGTCAAAAATACACTTTCCCTGTTCCACAGCAAGTCTCAGCTGGAGAGCATCATCAGCCAGCAGACCGCACAGATCAAGGAAAAGAATAAAGAACTCAAATCAACGAACGACCGTTTGATGGAACTGGTCGGCTCGATCACGGAATTCCGTAATATGGAATCCAACGGACATATTAAAAAGATCAAAGCAATCTCTCATATTCTTGCGGAAGCGCTGGGACGGTATTACCCTGCGGATTACAACCTGCCGCCGGAGAGGATCGAGATTATTGAGAGTGCCTCGGCATTGCACGATATCGGGATGATCGCCATCTCGGATACGATCCTGCTCAAGCCGGGAAAACTGACGGCAGATGAATTTGAAGTGATCAAATCCCATACGACCCGCGGCTGCGAGATCCTGGATCAGATCAAGGAACTGCAGAGCAAGGAGTCGGTGGAGATCAGTTACAATATCGTTCGTCATCATCATGAAAAGTATGATGGCAGCGGATATCCGGATCACCTGGCAGGAGAGGATATTCCGATCGAAGCACAGATCGTGTCTTTGGCGGATGTTTATGATTCCCTGATCTCGGATCGTAGTTATCGTGATGCTTTTGATATGGACAAGGCATATGCGATGATCATGCAGGGAGATGCGGGCGTGTTTTCGGAAAAGATGCTGGATTGTTTCGCAAAGGCCAGACCGGTGATCGAGATGGCTTGCAAGAAATATACCTGATCTGACACTCATACGACGGGGAGATTCGCAAATGGCTGATATCAACGAAGAAGATGATCTCTTAGGCCTGGACGGGTTGTTTGATAATGATGGTGAGGACGATCTCCTCAATCTTTTGGATTCCGTACAAAAACAGCAGGATAACGGCGGTATTACGGAAGCGCTGGATTCTGCGCTGGAAAATGTGGAAGATACGATCGCGGCGGTAGGGAATGTTTCTTCGGAACAGGCTTTTCAGAAACTGATGGGTAGTCTGAACGAAGAGGAAGAGAAGCTGCTGTCCGATGCGGATTTTTCCGAAGAAGCTATCCGGAAACGGAAAATGGAAGAGTATGACAAATCGGTTTACGGATTTGCCCAACTCGATGAGATCGAAACCGGGATCAAGCGCGGACTGGATGTATCCATGTATGACAGTGCCGACCTGACATTCCGGCAGATGCGTGAGGTGCGGATCGGTCTGGAACACGGGATCGATGCAACCTACTACGCCAACAAGTTTTATAAAGACAGTCAGATGCGCGAGATCCGTCTGGGACTGATGGAAGGCCTGGATGTGAGCAGTTATGCGCGTCTTATCTATAGCCTGCCGGATATGGAGCGTATGCGGCGGGAGCAGTTTAAGGAACGCTACAAAGAAGATCCGGAGAGCATGGATTTTACGCTGGTGGATATGGACACCGGTCTGATGATCCGTACGACAGACGGATTGATGCGTGCCACGATTCAATTAACAGAGCCGCTTCCCGGCAATTTTTCAAGAAAAAATCTGGAGACACGGTTAAAGATCTACGGGATCGAGTACGGGCTGAATTTTGATGCCCTGGGGCCGGATCTCGGCAGTCTGCCCATGGGTGAGGAGTTTTTGGTGGCGGAAGGTACGGCGCCGGAAGAAGGCAAGGACGGCTGGTACGAGTATTTTGTCGATAATCTGACGGATACGCGTCCGACGATCAAAGAGGATGGTTCGATTGATTATCGTGCCAAGAAAGAGTATGCGGCAACGCATCCCGGAGAAAAGGTAGCGCTTTATCATCCCGCAACGCAGGGAAAGCTGGGCTATAACATAAAAGGAATCGAGATTCTGTCCCATTCCGGCCGCAACATTCCGAGACTGGATTGCAGCGGTGTGCGCCTGCTCCCGGATTCGGTAACCTATGTATCCATGAAGGAAGGATACATTACCCTGAAGAACGATAAGCTGGTCGTGGTGGAGTATCTGGAGTTTCAGGGGGATATTGCATACGGAAACGGTAATATTTCCTTTGACGGAACCGTGCATATCACCGGTTCGGTACGGGAAAATGTGGTGATCGAGGCAACCGGAGATATCCAGGTAGACGGCTTTGTGGAGAATGCGCTGCTTAAGGCAGGGCGTGATATCATCATCCGTCGTGGTGTGAACGGCAACGGCAAGGGACGACTGGAAGCCCGACGCAATGTCGTGGCGGCTTTTTATGAAAATGTAACGGTGATCGCCGGCGGTAATGTGGAAGGCGGCTATATCCTGGACAGTATGGTGTTCAGTAACGAACTGGTCCGCACGGAAGGAAAGAAGAATCTGATCTGCGGAGGAAAGGTTCGGGCGATCGGCGGTATCGTTACCGGTACGATCGGCAGCCCGAATCAGGTGCGTACAGAGGTGGAAGCCGGAAAAGTAACGGATACCACGGAGAAGTTGAAGGAACTGCTGCAGCGCAAGCGTAAGCTGGATCTGGAGATGGACAAGGTCCGTACCGGAATGAATATGGTACTGCAGAAAGTGGGAGCGCTGAAAGGACGTACCAACAGTGTTTATCTGAAATTCCAGGAAGTTTTGGAGCGGCAGAAAGAGGAAATGCGGCAGCTGCGCAAGGAGCAGGAGATGCTGGAGAGCGGTGTGGCAGATTCCAAAAGAGTCTATATCAAAGTGACCAACGGGGCGCACGAGAATACGAAGGTAACGGTGAACGGTGCCGTATTGATCCTGCGGGAAGATATTACCAGACCCCGGTTCTATAACGAAGGCAAGAAACTCTTATACGATCACGCAGTTTAATCTTCGTCTTTGAAATGGATTGTTTTGCGCGGACGGTTTCCGGAAGCGGATGATTTTTTACGGGCAGCATTCGGCTGTCCGTTTTTGTTGCGTAAAGACGATTTCTGCCGGCGGGAACGATCGGAGAAACTGCGCTTCATCACATTTGATCTGCGACGGCGGGAAGGCTTTTTGATGAAACTGTACTCCCCGCGGGAACGAGTTGCCTGTCCGCGCTGTTTGCGGATCTTTGCCAGGCGTTTCCGGTGGGCAATGGTATTGCTGAACAGCCGGGAAACCAAAAGAAACAGAAGAACGGCGCCGGCGATGCAACCAAGAACCTTCAGCACGGTATAGATATTGATATAGGTTTTGGGCGCTGTCTGTTCGGGAGCGCCGGCGGTAAAATGGACCTCCGGGGTTGCCGATGCATTTAACATGACATAGGCATTGCCCATAGGGATGCCTTCGTAGTCATAAGCGATCCGTGCCACCGCATGTTCCGGCAGGTTATCATAATAGACCGCTGTGTTTAACGAGGTGAAGGAAAGGGTGTCCGGCAGCAGGATCAGGGAATCCTCATCCAGTGTCATCAAAGGAGAGGTGCTGCCGAAGACATCGTTTTCGCCGTCAAAGAAATCGGAATTGCTGATACCGAATCGTGTTTCGTATTGTGCGGTGCGGATCTTTTGAAAATGTTCGAAACCGTAATCAAACAGGGTGACGGTATCTGTGAACTGATAGGGGCTTTCCTCCCGCAGGATCACGCAGATCAGTCGCAGATCCCCCTGTTGTGCACAGGATACCAGAGTCTGGCGGGACAGACTGGTAAAGCCGGTTTTGGAGCCGACCAGGGGTTCGTAAGCATATTCTGCGCCGGCATACAATTTGTTCTTGCTGTGCAGATTGTGTTCGTCGTGGAGATCGGTTGCCGGAATCTGATACCTGGCGGTGCTGGACATCCGGCACAGTACATCGTAGGAAAAGAAAGCCTGTGCGATGAGCGCCATATCATGTGCCGAGGTATAGTGCTCTTCGTTGTGCAGACCGTTTGCGGTCACAAAATGCGTATGCGTGCAGCCCAGTTCCTGCGCCTTGGCATTCATCATATCCACGTAGCCGTCAATGGATCCGCCGATGTGCTCTCCGACGGCGTTACAGGCTTCGTTGGCGGAATTGATCAGGATACCGTAGAGCAGTTCTTCCAGAGTCAGTTGTTCGCCGGCGCGCAGATACATATGGGAACCGTCCGGTTCATTGGCATTGATCGCGGACTGGTTGACGGTGATCACTTCATCCAGGGGACAGTTTTCGATGGCTACCAGACAGGTCATCAGCTTGGTGATGGAAGCGGGATAGAGCTCCTCATCCATATTTTTGGCATACAAAATCGCACCGGTGTCGGCATCCATCAAAACGGCAGCCTGTGCACCGATGGCAGGACCCTGCGGCCAGGAAGTACGGTCATTGCTCTCAACGGGATCATCTTTTCGCTCTTCGGCTTCATCCAGAAAATCCTGTGCGGTAGCATTTGCCCGCAGGGGCAGGGTGGAAAAAGTTAAAAAGGGGATCAGCAACAGTAAGCATTTCAGCAGTAACAGTGCAGCCCCCCGGTGTCTCTCATAAAAACGCATATTGCTATTATAGCAAATCGCGTGTTATAATTCCATAGTTCACATAAAATTAAAATATTACCAGAGGAAAGAGAGCGGAAAGCTATGCGTTTGAGAAATATCACGGGATCCAGGGAAGTGATCGCGGAGAATGAGTTTGTGATCCATGATCCGGAAAAGAGAAAAGGGCAGTGGAAGGTTGTTTTCGGCAATGATGCTCCCATACGGCTGGAGATCGGAATGGGCAAGGGCCGGTTTTTGATGACGCTGGCGGCGCAGAATCCCGGGATCAATTACCTTGGGATCGAGAAGTATTCTTCCGTATTGCTGCGCGCGCTGCAAAAGATGGAGGAAAATCCGCTCCCGAATCTGCGTTTCATCCGTATGGATGCCGAATATATCACGGATGTGTTCGGAAAAGAAGAGATCGATCGGATCTATCTGAACTTTTCGGATCCGTGGCCGAAGGACCGGCACGCAAAACGCCGCCTTCCCAGCCGGCAGTTCTTGGAGCGCTACGATGAGATCCTGAAAAAAGACGGTATCATCGAGTTTAAGACGGATAACCGGGACCTGTTTGATTTTGCGGTGGAAGAGATCGCAGAGACCAAATGGCAGATCGATGCCGTAACTTATGACCTGCATCACGATGAAAAAATGATGGAAGGAAATGTTATGACGGAGTACGAAGAACGATTCTCCTCCCAGGGCAATCCGATCTGCAAATACATCATATCAAGATAAGAAAATACCCCCGCCTTCTTTATAAGGGAAAGGCAGGGGTATTATTTTAGTTCATTGCGTCTTTGATCGCCTTCAGCAGATCGGAATACTCTTCAAATGCCGGCAGTTCCGGATGATCTTTCTTGATCTGCTCCGTGCTGCGGAACAGGAAGCCTGCTTTGCTGGCCAGGATCATTCCCAGATCGTTATAGCTGTCACCGCTGGCGATGGTATCGTAGCCGATGGACTGCAGAGCCTTCACGGTAGTCAGCTTGGAATTTTCGATGCGCATCTTAAAATCCGTGATCTCGCCGCTCGGTGCTACTACCAGAGAGTTGCAGAAGATGGTCGGCCAGCCCAGTTTTTCCATCAGCGGAGTAGCAAACTGTGTAAAGGTATCGGAGATGATGATCACCTGGGTGAAGCTGCGCAGTTCATCCAAAAACTCCTTTGCGCCCGGCAGCGGATCGATCTTTGCGATCGTTTCCTGAATCTCTTTCAGGCCCAATCCGTGCTCTTTTAAGATACCCAGACGCCAACGCATCAGTTTGTCATAATCCGGTTCGTCGCGGGTGGTACGCTTCAACTCGGGAATACCGCTTGCTTCGGAAAAAGCAATCCAGATTTCCGGAACGAGTACGCCTTCAAGGTCCAAACAGGTGATATACATTTCATTTTCCTCCAAATTATATGCGATTCAGATTATCTTCAACGGTAGTATCATAAAGCAAAGCGGCTTTGCGGTCAAGAAAAAAGAAAGGTAAATGACGAATGACGAAAAAAAAGTTATAAAAACACTATTATTTAGTAGCGTACAGTGCTAGAATACATTATTGGGGGAGTAGTATGTATTGACAGGGAGGTTAATATACTATGAAAGGTTTAGGGAGGAACAACAAGGGTTTTTCTTTGGTGGAGTTGATCATTGTGATCGCGATCATGGCGATCCTGGTCGCTATTATGGCGCCGTTTTTGCTCAAGTATATTGAGAAGTCAAAGGTATCAACGGATTTGAGATCTTTGGATGCGGTGTACCAGGCGGTCATTTATGCAATGAACGATTCCAATGTGGTGCAGGATCCGGATTCGCAGATTCTGATCAACAGCTTAACGGCTCCGGTGGAGTTGTCACAGTTGCAGAGCGGTGCCGGTGTCAGTGCGGCCAATACCCTCTTTTATGAGGAGATCAGAGATTCTCTGAACTGGCCGGATCTGAGCAAAACCAGATATCAGACGATTATCACATCGACTCATGGCGGAAATGCGGAGATCTATATCCAGTACAAGGGCGGTGTGATGAATCCGATCGCTATGTGGATCACCGAAACGGACAGCACAGGCAACAAATGCCTCGATTATGATCCTACTGTATGGACGGAACTGGAAGATGAACCCTGTATTGCAATCAAGTAATGATAAAGAATATTGTATTTGATATCGGAAATGTACTGGCGAAGTTTCGCTGGGAAGATTACATCCGTTACGATCTGGGATATTCCGAAGAGATCGTTAAGACTTTCGGCGAGCGTTTCATTGTACATCCGTTATGGGACGAGTTTGATCTCGGAGTGAGAGATACGGAAGAGATCATAGCGGATATGAAAGCAACCGTTCCGGAGTATCCGGAGGAAGTGAATGCCTTTTTTGACGGCCTTGTAGATATCATTGGGACATATCCCTACAGTCGTCGGTGGATCCTGGAACTGAAGGAGCGCGGATATCATGTGTATCTGCTTTCCAATTATCCGAGCAGCACCTTCCTGCTTCATCAGAAGGAGCGCTTTGATTTTACCGATGTCGTTGACGGAATGGTGATCTCGGCATTCGAGAAGATCGCCAAACCGGATCCGAAGATATACCGGCTTTTGATGGATCGGTATCAGTTAAATGCAGAAGAATGTGTTTTCCTGGATGATCGGCAGGTCAATATCGATGCGGCAGTAGCTATCGGAATGCAGGGCATATTGTTTACGGAATATGAAGAGGCCCGTATGCAGCTGGAACAAATCCTGAAAGAAACAGAACACTAAAAAAGAACGGTTCCGCGGAACCGTTCTTTTTTGCTGTGTATTTACTGTCCGTTGTTGTTCGAAGCGTAATTCTGTCCCGGAGCCGGTAACGGCTGTGTGTACGGGGCCGGAGTCGGCTGCGTATACGGTGCAGCTTCCTGCGGGGCGTACGGTGCCGGAGTCGGCTGTGTATACTGCCCTGCGGCCTGCTGCTGAGAGGCATATTGTGCTGCATCCGGAGTAGCATAAGGCGTTACGGTGGGCTGTGTGTACGGTGACGGCTGAACGCGCTGGCCGGTCAATGCCGGATTCAGTCCGCCGGCCGGGCCGTTCTGGTTCTCGGCAGTTTCCAGCGGGTTGGTAGGCGGTGCGATCGGTGCGGTCTGTGCGAGCATCGGATCCATATTCATACCACCCAGGAACTGGGAGTTTGCGGCAAGTGCATCGGCGGTGATCTCATTTGCAACCGGTGCAGCATAGTTCTCGCCCGGAGCCTGTCCGTAAGCGGGATTGTAGTTCAGATTCGCGCCCTGGTTCGCCAGAGGGGAAACATATTCTTCCGGAGCCGTCGGAGTTGCGGCACCGCCATAAAGCGGATTGGCTGCGGCATCTGCGCCGGCCGGAGTAACGGTGCTGCCGTAAAGCGGATTCTGCGAAGCATCTGCGCCGGCAGGGGTAAACGGTGAAACATACGGCTGAGCTTCCGGCATCTTCGGCTGTTCACGATGCTTTAAGGAGCTCAGAACGGAATCGGATCCGGAAATGGTCTGTCCGCCAAACGGGGTAGCCGGTGTTGTGGGCGGCAGGGAACCGGAGTTTGCAAAAGCGCCTCCGACCATATCTTTTACGGAAGGACCTTTGTTTACGATATTTGCGGTTCTTGCCGTGGTGGAATAACCGCCCTGATAAGGCTGGTCAGCACCCTGCGGACCATAGTATTCATATTTGGTACCCGAGGTCGGGGTAAAGGTCGGGGTTTCCTTGATGGATTTGATCGTCAGGAGAACGATCACAATGCTGGCGATCAGGCAGCCCAGGCCGAGTGCGAGCATAATATAGCAGGCAGACGGTACTGCGATCGGCTCAAATACATAAGGAATGAAATAATCCTCAAAAGTTTCGCCCTGTTCCAGAGATTCTTCCAAAGCTTTACGCATCTTGGAAGGCATTTTCTTCAGGCGGCCATCCAGATGAACACCGGATCTCGGTACCTGGTCAAAGGTAGCATCTTCGTTTTCCCACCATGCATCGCTCTTGGTGATCTGCGAGGACATAACGGAGTTGTAGCTGCTGGGCAGTTTTGCGACCATGAACGGATACGGGTAGATAAATCCGGTACTGTCGGTGGAGACCAGAGGCAACAGATAGTAATGAGCGGTTTCCTTTTCGGAAGTAGTGACACCCATAGTCTTGCGCGTGGTGATCTCGGAACCGATGTTTTCATAAACCAAAGTAATGTCGAGAGAGAGATGAGCGCCGTTTTTCAAGGCAGACATATCCGCTTCCCAAAGATTTGTTATGTCGGTTGCCGGTTTGCTGAGCGAGATGACATCGGGCACAGCGGTAAATGTAAACATGATACCTAACACCAGCAAGATAACAAAAATCTTAAATTTTTTGTCATTGATGATTTCGTTAAGCATATAAGCCCCTCCCCTTATAGAATCAGAAGATATTGCAAATTGCATTTCCGCTTTATTTTATCACGCATAAAACCAAATCGCAAGCAGTTTGAAAATAAAACAAAAAAAGTGATTGACAAATAGGAGGACCCGATATATAATAACATTCGTCTGTTAGAAAGACATATCGATGCGTGGCTCAGCTTGGTAGAGCGCTGCGTTCGGGACGCAGAGGTCGCAGGTTCAAATCCTGTCGCATCGATTTTTTTATTTCAGGGATTCCGGATTCGGGATCCTTTTTTTGACGGGCATTCGCCCTTTTATTCCGTCGGTTCCCATGTTATAATCGTCCTGCCGGAGAACGGCTTTAAAAGGTTTTTGGTTTATCGGGAGGAATACATGATCATTTTGGATGCAAGGCGGATCAAAGCATACGAGTGTCTGGAAGAACTCGGAAAGATCGCCGGAAAAGAAGAGGAATATCTCGAGGAACTGTGGGGAGAATTCCTGATGAATGACGATCTGATGGGCGCATTTATGTATTATCTGGATCATCATACCTTCAATGATACCGTACAGTGCGAGGGATATGGCCTGACGGATCTGTATTTCTATAATATGCGGCTGGTGGAGCTGCGGCAGGATATCGGAAAGAATTATGCCGACTGTAACAAAGAAGGACTGGCGCTGGATACCTTTTTGCTGATGGCACGGATGCTGAGGGATCCGGGAAAATATGTACGGCTTCTGGAAGGCGGTACGGGAAATGATCTGATGTCGTAAAGTTTTCGAAATCTGATATTGCGCAGGTCAAAGAATAAGAAGAAACGGATGAGGCACTTCGGTAAGATTGATACCGAAGTGTTTTGTTTTCTATATAAAACTTATTTAATAGAAGGAGGACGATCGGAAATGATAGATGTAAAGGGAAGATGGGCGCTGATCACCGGTGCAGCCAGAGGGATCGGCTATCTGACGGCCAAATTTATGGCAAAGCAGGGATGCAATCTGATCCTGCACAGCAGAAGCACGGATCATACGCAAAAAGTGCTGCAGGAAGTACGGGAACTGGGCGTATCGGCGCGGGCTGTGGCGGCAGATCTGAATGATCTGGCTTCCGTGGAGCGGATGCTGCAGGAGATCGATGCTCTGGGCGTGCAGGTGGATATCGTGCTGAATAATGCCGGACTGCAGATCGCCTATCGTACGGAATATTTCGAAACGCCGGCAGAAGATTATCTGGTGAGCTTTAATGTCAATACGATCGCTCCGATGATGATCTGCTATCATTTTATGCCGAAGATGATCGAGCGCGGATTCGGTCGTATCTTAAATACGACGAGCGGGATCCGTCTGGAGCCGGAGCAGGCCGGTTACTCGGCAAGCAAGGCAGCTTTGGATAAGGTGACCATTGATCTGGGCAAGACCGTACAGGGAAGTGATGTGATGATCAATCTGACCGATCCCGGCTGGTGCCGCACGGATCTTGGAGGCCCTCATGCGCCGAATGCGCCGGAGAGCGCGATCCCGGGGATCGTGGTTGGTGTCTTTATGGAAGATAAAAAATCCGGCCGTATTCTGGGGGCACAGAACTTTGCCGGGCTTTCCCTGGAAGAGGCAGTCAAAAAAGCGGAAGCCGAATTTGACAGTCCGTATTAAGAACAGGAAAACAGCCTGCTCCGCGGCAATGCGGATGCAGGCTGTATTTTTTATGCTTTGGCGTACCAGGTTTTCAGTACCTGTTCGGCCTTTTTCAGATGGATGTTAAATCCGTTTTCTTTGGCGGCTTCTTCCGGGGTATCGTAAATGGTGCTGCCCCAGTCCCACCAGAAACAACCGGCGAACCAGTCGGTATCAAAGAAGGTTTTTAAGCAGGATTCGTAAAAAGCAGCCTGCTCGTCCTCATCGTGGGGCAGATCCTTGTGCTCAAAATCCCAGGGCATTGCGGAACAGCCGTGGGCGCTGCGGCAGCCGATCTCCATAAAGATGATGGGCTTCCCGAAGGTTTCGTGGACGACTTTTAATTCCTCCCGGATCGCGGCCCATTTGGCAGCCATTTCGTCCACGGAGGTCTTGCCGCCTTCACCGACCGGGAAGTAGGCGCTGGTACCGACCAGATCCACGGCGTCAAACCATTTGACCTCGGTTTCGTGCCCGTGGTTGGTATTGTAGGAGATCCGGCCTTTGTAGGCGGCACGCACATCGGCGATCAGCTTGCGCCAGTGCTGCTCCTTCTGTTCCGTTCCCAGCATTTCACAGCCGATGCAGAACATCTCGCAGCCGGTCTCTTCTGCCAGCTGTGCATAATAGCGGATGAAACTGCCATAAGCATCAAACCAGGCATCCCAATACTGGTCGCGGCCCCACTGGTCCGAATCCGGGAAAGTGATACGGGCACGCCAGATGCCGTCCGCGGAATTCAGGATGGGCTTTAAGCATACTTTTACATTATTTTTATGTGCATTCTCGATCACGGCCATCAGGTCACGGTCATTCACATTGTGACCGAAGCGAAAACGGATATCCCTGCTGAAGACATTGTCCTGTTCTACCGTAAAACAAAGACAGATCCAGTTGACACCGGTTTCGAAAAGGCGCTGCTGGGAAAGTTTTCCCGCCTCGGAACGATACACACCGTCCCGACCGTCATAGCCATAAGTAAACCCTCTTACTTCCATAGAAAGAACTCCTTTCGGGATCATATTTCTCTCATTATAAGACGAGTACGGGACGAAACGCAAGAGTTTCGATACTTGTGCATTATAAACAATATGGCATTGCGAAAAACACTTATTTATGGTAATATTTTCAATATATATATCAGAGGCCATTCATCAATGTGTTATCAAACAGAAAGTGAGCCGCGGATGTTTGAGTTTTTTCGGACGTATCAATTAAACATCATGCTGATCCTGAGCGGGATCTGTTGTCTTACGGCTTTTTTGTCGCTGATGATGGTCAATACGAGTACCAAACGAAGGATCATCCTGTTTGTACTTGAGATGGGCGCCGCGGTTTTGCTGATCTCCGACCGGTATGCGTATATTTACCGGGGCGATATGAGCATGACCGGGTACTGGATGGTCCGGGTATGTAATTTTCTTGTATTCTTCATGATACGATTTGAAGTGTTGATCTTCAACTTCTATTTGAAAGATCTGTATGCGAATGAAGGCGGATTGGAAAAAACACCGCTGCGGCTGCGGATCGTGCCGTTTTTGGTCCTTTTCGAGATCACCATGCTGGTGGTATCGCAATTTACCGGATTCTACTATTATATTGATGAATCGAACTGCTATCAGCGCGGGCCGGGCGTGCTGCTCAGCTTCGTCCTTTTGTATGTGGCGGTGCTTATGCAGATCGTGGTCATCATCATCCATTTTCGCAGACTCAGCATCGGTATTTCGATTTCTCTTTTGTTGTTCAGTGTCTTACCGGAGTTTGCAGGGATCGTGCAGTACTTTGCCTATGGCATTTCGCTGGTCAACATCACCTTCGTGGCCACGGTGGAACTGCTCTATATCTTTGCGCTTCTGGACATGGGCCAGCGTCTGATCGAGCTGAACCGGATCGAAGTCGAGCATTTCAAAGATGAAAAAGAAAAGATGCAGTTGTTGTTTGAACAGACGGCAGAGGCACTGGCCAGCGCGATCGATGCGAAAGATTCCTATACAAGGGGACATTCGGCAAGAGTGGCGGAGTACTCCGAAAAGATCGCAAAGCTTGCGGGCAAGAGCGAAGAGGAATGCACCAAGATCTATTATGCGGGTCTGCTTCATGATGTAGGGAAGATCGGCATTGAGGACAGCATCATCAATAAGAACGGCAAGCTGACCGAGAAGGAATATGCCCAGATCAAACGGCATCCCGTGATCGGAAAGCAGATCCTGTCCAGTATCAGCGAATCACCGTATCTGAGCGTTGGCGCGCACTATCATCATGAGCGATATGACGGCAGGGGATATCCGGAAGGCCTGAAAGGGGATGATATTCCGGAGATCGCCCGTATCATTGCGGTTGCGGATGCCTATGACGCCATGACCAGCAAGCGCAGTTATCGCCAGACCATTCCGCAGCAGATGGTAAGGGAAGAACTGGTCAAGGGTATGGAGACCCAGTTTGATCCGAAGTTTGTGCGCATTATGCTGCATCTTCTGGATATGGACGAAGAATATGTGATGCAGGAGCGAGACGGAAAGGAGGTGTCCGGCAAGCTCGATCTGTCGATCAAAGCGCGGCATGAACAGGTGGCGGAAGGCATTCTGATCGATCCGGCGATCACAAAGATCCGCTTCCGTTGTGAACCGCTGGAGGATTATAAGGGAAATAAATGGGGACCGGACTTTTTGATCTTTGATTCCCTGGATGCGCATGCACATGAAAAAGACAACAAAGCCAAAGATATGATCTACTATGTCTATAGTGAGATCGATCATGACGGCACGATCAATGATGCGGGAGTAAGAAAGAGCCGGGTCACCAAAACCAAAGATGAAAAAGGTGCGCAGATCGGAAAAGCGGGTTTTGAATATGAACTCGAATGCGTGAAGTACAAAGATCATCTGATGCTGAAGATCTGTGACGGAGAAGAGGAGAGTACGGTGATCCTGGCACTTCCGGACAGTACGCGATACGCGTATCTGGGACTGACCGGAGAGCAGTGCCGTATCTACGATGTAAAGATCGAAAAGTCGGATGAGCTGATCGGAAACGATTATATTCCGAGGATTGCGGAAGAGATCAGCTATATTGATGTGCCGGCGGGGGATATCCCGAATGTGCAGATCGACGGATGGAGAACCGCTTCTTCCAAGGGGATCGAGCTGGACGGAGATATCGAGATCCGTCTGCACAGCTTAAGCCTTCCGACGGCAAGGCTGTTGTGGCATTGCCCCTTTGTCATCCTTTTTTACTCCGAAAACGGTGAAGTGGGCGGCCCGGGGTTCAAGGAATTTGCGCTGATGCGAATGGACGGAGAAGGCTGGGAAATGCATGAAGGCGTCGTGTCCAAGATCTCCGTAAATAAAGAGGAAGACTTTGAAGGCTGGGAGACCTGGAAAGAAAAACAAAAGCAGGGTGTGGATTGCCGGGTGACGATCCGGATCCGGGACAATACCGTGACCGTACATACTTATAATGAAGGGGTGCGTCTAAAAGACGTGACCAGGATCGATACCCCGACGCCCAAGATCTATGCGGCTTTGTCCGGCGATCAGTGTGCTTTGACCGGGATAAAGATCCGGAGAGGGGCAGAGCAGCAGTAGAAAAAAGACCGCTGTGTGGCAGGTAAACGAAAAAAGTTAGTGACAGACATCCGATTTTGTAGTAAGATACCCGTCATGATGTTTTGCGAAGGAGAGGATGAAAGTTATGATGCCACAAATATTAGCGGTTAGTATCTTTGTCGTGATGTTTATCCTGATCGTCACGGACAAGATTGAACGCCATTTGGTATCCATGGGATGCGGTATCCTGATGCTGATTGTTGTATTCGGGATCTGTTTACACAGCGGCTCGACCATCTGGGAGATCATCAATCTCAAAGAGATCGCGACTTCTGCATTCTGGTATGCCAAGGGCGAAGGAGAAAGTGCATCGGCCGGTATCAACTGGGCGACGATCATTTTTATCGCCGGCATGATGGTTATGGTAGAAGGTATGGGACGGGCCGGATTTTTCCGCTGGCTCTGCCTGCAGATCGCCAAGACAGTGAAATACCGTGCGATCCCGATACTGATCTCCTTTATGGTGATCTCCTTTGTTCTTTCCATGTTCATTGACAGTATTACGGTAATCCTGTTTTTGGCAGCGGTTACCGTGGAATTGGGAGAGTTGCTCAAGTTTTCACCGGTTCCGGTCATTCTTGCGGAAGTGTTCTGTGCGAATCTGGGCGGCAGCGCGACCATGTGCGGGGATCCGCCCAATATCATCATCGGTACCTCGCTGGGATATTCGTTTGCGGACTTTGTTGCTAATACCGGTGTGATCGCGTTTATTTCCTTTTTTGTGACACTGTTCTATTTCTATATGTGTTTCCGCAAGCAGCTGAAACAGAAGGAAGGGGACGGAAATGAAAAGAACTATCCGAAACCGGCCAGTGCCATTCAGAGCAAGAAGGATTTTACCGTCAGCTGCGTGATCTTTGCTCTGGCGGTTGTGCTGCTGGTAACGCACGCTATGACCGGCCTGACGGTGGCAACCATCGGAACGAGCATTGCGATCATCACATTGCTTACGGCAGGAAAAGAAGCCGGTGTATTATTAAAGAAAGTGGACTACAAAACCCTGTTGTTCTTCACCGGATTGTTTATGGTAGTCGGCGGTTTGGAAAAGACCGGTATATTGGAACTGATCGCATCGGCAATCGAAGGAATTGCCGGAAATGATGCCAAGCTGATGATCGCGATCATCCTGTGGATCTCGGCGATCGCCAGCGCCTTTGTAGATAATATTCCGTTTGCGGCAACGATGATCCCGGTGATCCGCTCGCTTGCGGCAGCCAGCGGCATCGACCTGCGGGTACTTGCCTGGACACTGGCACTGGGAACGGATATCGGCGGTTCGGCAACTCCGATCGGTGCATCCGCAAATGTTGTGGGTATCGCAATTGCGGCACAGAACGGTCATATGATCGGCTGGGGAAAATATTGTAAATATCTGGTAGCGATCACCATCGTGGTATTGCTCATCGGAATGGGTGTTATCTACGTAAGATATATGTAAGAAAAATAAGGGGGTAACGGTATGGAAATGGAAAAGCAGATCATCATCGCACTGGGCAGAGAGTTCGGCAGCGGCGGACACGAAGCGGCGGAAGAACTGGCCAAAAAATACGGGATCCCGTTTTTGGATCATAAACTGCTGGAGAATATTTCCGACGAAAAAAATGTGGATATTATGGAACTGCAGAAATATGATGAGAAACCGCGCAATCCGTTTTTGACCAGAACCGTTGCGGGCTACACCAATTCGCTGGAAGAGACCGTGGCAAAACTGCAGTTTGATTATATCCGCGAACTGGCAGAGCAGGGCAAGTCCTTCGTGATCGTGGGGCGTTGCGGCGAATATATTTTGCGGAAACATCCGGCCATGGTATCGATCTTTGTGCTGGGCAACACCGCAACCAAGTGCAGACGCATTATGGAAAAATACAATCTGTCGGAAGAAGAAGCATTGCGGATGATGAAGCGAAAGGATGCTACCCGAAAGAACTATCACAATTATTATTGTGACGGCAAATGGGGCGATTCCAGAAATTACGATCTGTGCATCAACAGCAGCAACCTGGGCGTGGAAGGTGTGGCAGGCATCATCGATGATCTGATCCGCAGACGCGAAGGACTGAAATAAGAAATAAGGGAAAAGAAATTTTTGAAACGGGCGGATCCGAAACGATCGGTCCGTTTTTTTGTTTGTCCAAAAAGAATGTTGATAAAGTTGTTGAAAAGTTGTCGATAAGTCCTCTTGTCAAAAAAAGATCTTTATGCTATCATTCGTTTCTGTCAAGGCAGAGTCAACTGCGGCGATCTGTTGAATCCGATGTCGGATAGTCAATCAGCAGAATCCCATTTGATGAAAGTTTTGTTTTGGGAGTTTTTGAAAAACTCTTTGGATTGCGTTTTGTGAATGAAGAAAAAAGTACAATGCGTTTCGCAGTGTTTTTACTGTGGCGTGATTCAGTTGTGTGTTTTAGGGAGGAAACAAAATGCTTGCAGTTTTGATCGTGTGTCTGCTTACGGCATCGGTTACGGCAGACCTGATGACGGATAAGATACCGAATGCTTTGACGATCACAGGACTGACGGCCGGTCTGCTTTTGGTATCAGGGCGGGCCGGCCCGGAGGGACTGCTTTTGGGAATACGGGATGCGGCGCTGATGTTTTTGATGACCTTTTTGTTGTTCCGGGTGCGGGCGCTGCGCGGCGGTGACGGAAAACTGCTGTGTGCACTTGCAGCAATACTGGGGATCCGTATGGGCGTTACGATATTGTTGTATTCGATGATTCTGGCAATCGTGATCGGTGCGGGAAAGATCCTGTGGCAGACGATGAAAAAAGAGAGAAAGAAAAACGAACTGACACGGATCCACTACAGTGTGCCCATCATGCTTGCAACCCTGATCTGTTATATGAATGTTTCGCAGTTGATTTTTTAGGAGGATGATTGTAGATGAAAAAAGAACAGATGGCGATCTGCGACAATGACGGAAAATATGTTTATCGTTTGCAGGAGATATTGGAACAGCGCGATTCTTTTCCGTTTGAGATCAGTGTATTTACCGGAAAAGAAAATATCTCGCAAAAAGAAATGCAGGAGATGGGAAAGAAATACAAACTGATCCTTGCGGGAGAATCGTTTTATGAGCCGCTGCAGCAGGCATTGCAACAGGAGGGCATCGGGGAAGAACGACTGCTCTTGTTAAAAGGGACGGAAGGAATGCCGCAGATCCGCGATTATATCTGGAAGTATCAGTCAGCGGATAACATTCGCAGACAGATCATGGAGCATTATGCGGATCGGGAAGAAGAAGACCTGCCGTATACGCCGGGCAGAAAGAAAGGAACCTTGCTTGGTGTGTTTTCTCCTGCCGGAAGAGAATGGCAGTCATCCTTTTCCGTATTGCTCGGACAGCAACTGGCAAAACAGGCGAATGTGCTGTATCTGAATTTTGAATCGTTCTCCGGTTTCACCAAACTGTTGGAGCATACGGACGGCAGAGACCTGACGGATCTGGTCTACTATATGGAAGGCGGAAAGGAACGGCTGGTCTGCAAACTGGAAAGTATGGTAGGTAACTTAAACGGATTGGATTATGTTTCTCCGGCATTTTCTTTTGTGGATCTGGCGGAAGTGAAAGAAGAAAGCTGGATGCTGTTGCTGCAGACATTAAAGGAGATGGGACATTACGACTATATTCTGCTGGATCTTTCGGAACACATTCAGGGAGTGCTGAACATTTTGAGGATCTGTGAAAAAGTCTATACGCTCAACGATCACGAAGGTATGGCGCAGAACCGCCAGGCGCATTATGAAGAACTGCTGCGAAAACTGGAATATGAAGATGTGCTGCGAAATACCACAAAATGTGATCTGCCGGGTTTTCGAAAAAAGCCGTCGAGCCCGGAAGAATTGCCCTACAGTGAGATGGCGGCGTATGTAAAAAATCTGGTGCGGGAGGAGTACGCATGAGAAGTATGACAGAGATCCGTGAAACGCTGAAGGAAAAGATCATGGACCGGATCAGTTATTCCCGCGAGTTGGAAGATGAAGAAGTGCGGGAGATCGTGGATGATGCGATCCTGCAGAACAGCCGGGAACTGGGATTGTCATTAAAAGAAAAACAGGAACTGTCCAAAGAACTGTTTTATGCGATACGGCGTCTGGATATCCTGCAGGAATTGACGGATGATCCGAAGGTGACGGAGATCATGATCAACGGAAAAGATCATATCTTTATCGAACGAAACGGCAGACTGTATCAATGGGAAAAACAGTTTTCTTCTACGGAAAAACTGGAAGATGTGATCCAGCAGATCGTAGCCAAATGCAATCGTACGGTAAACGAAGCATCCCCCATCGTGGATGCAAGACTGGAAAACGGATCCCGTGTGAATGTGGTACTTGCACCGGTGGCGTTAAACGGTCCGATCGTAACGATACGGCGTTTTCCGGAACAACCGATCCGTATGGAAGATCTCAAACGATTCGGAGCCGTAACGCAGGAAGTGATCGATTTTTTGCACAGCCTGGTGATCGCAGGCTACAATATCTTTATCAGTGGCGGAACCGGCAGCGGTAAGACCACATTTCTCAATGCACTTTCCGATTTTATCCCAAAAGATGAAAGGATCATTACCATCGAAGACAGCGCCGAGTTGCAGATACAGGGCGTTTCCAATCTGGTGCGCCTGGAAACCAGAAATGCAAATGTGGAAGGTTGCAAAGAGATCACGATGCGCGACCTGATCAAGTCCAGCCTGCGTATGCGACCGGATCGTATCGTGGTCGGTGAGGTACGCGGCAGTGAAGCACTGGATATGATACAGGCTATGAATACAGGCCATGACGGATCGTTGTCCACCGGTCACGCAAACAGTGCGGCGGATATGTTGAGCCGCCTGGAAACGATGATCCTGATGGGAATGGATCTGCCGCTATCCGCAATCCGCGGCCAGCTGGCAAGCGGGATCGATGTGATCGTACATCTGGGAAGACTGCGGGACAAGAGCCGAAAGGTATTGCAGGTCGTGGAAGTGTTGGATTATGTGAATGATAAGATTGCAACTTCGGTATTGTACGAATTTCGCGAAGAAGGAGAAGATGAGTATGGGAAGATTATCGGAACACTTGCAAAGTGTAATCCGCTTGCGCATTGTGAAAAACTCAGAGCCGCCGGATTATGACGAATATCGATTAAACCCTGCGGAGACAATGTTTTGTCTGGGGCAGGGCATAGGAATCCTGGCATTGTTTGCTTATGTATTCTATCGTTCGGTGATCGTGTTTGTTCTGTTGCTGCCGGCGCTTCTGCCGTTTCTGAAGTTTCGACGAAAATCCTATGTGCGGAAAAGAAAAGAAGAATTAACACTGCAGTTTCGCGAGATGATGCATGCCGTGATCGCCGGATTGCAGGCAGGGTATTCGATCGAAAATGCATTTGTGCATGCGTATGAGGATATGCGTCTTTTGTACGGAAGGGATGCGATGATCTGCGCAGAACTGCTGCACATCAACCGGGAACTGCGGAACAATCACAATCTGGAGGATGTGTTAAATGACCTGGCTGTACGCTCGCATATCCAGGATATCCGGGATTTTGCGGAAGTGTTTCGCATCGCCAAAAGAAGCGGCGGGGACCTGCCGGGAATCCTGAAGAACACGGCGGATCTGATCAGCGACAAGATCGAGATACGAAGGGAGATCGCTACGCAGATCAGCGCAAAAAAGATGGAACAGACCATCATGGATCTGGTGCCGTTTGGGATCATACTCTATATCGATGCGACCACGCCGGGCTTCTTTGCAGCGCTGTATCACAATGTGGTCGGTGTCGCATTGATGAGTGTGATGATGGCGGTTTATGTGGCGGCGTATCTGATGGCAGAGAAGATATTGGATATTGCATACTGATGTTTTTTTGAGGAAAGAATTTTATGGAATGGATTGCGGCAGGTATTTTGTTTTTGGTTTTTGTTTTGTGGATGTTTGCAAGAAGTGAGACCGTACCGGATACGTGTAAAGCATCTGCGGTAACCAAACCGTTTTTTCAGATGGCGGTATTTTTACACCGGAAATTATCGGATCCCGGGGAAGGGGGATCCCTTCGAACAAAACTGAAACAATTGCTGTTTCGGAAAAACGAAGAGAACCTGCGGTTGCTGGATCCTGCGGGGGATGTTCCTACGGTGCTGTATCTTCAGTTTGTACAAAAGACCGGGATTGCTTTATTACTGCTTACGGTCGGATTGCTTTTCTGTTTGCTGGTTTCCTACAGTGAATCGCAGGATACGCTTCTGGAAAACGGAAATACGCTGGGGCGAAGAGAATTCGGTAAAGGAAATTACGAAGTGGAACTGACGGCGGTTGTGCAGGAGAGGGACAAAGATGCGGAAGGTGTGGTGCAGGAAGAAACCATTGATATCGAAGTGCTGCAGCGCAGTTATACGGAAGAAGAATTGCAGGAGATGCTGCCGGAATTTGAAAGTGCTTTGGAAAAAGCAGTGCTTGCCAAAAATGAAAGTGCGGATCGTGTATGCAGCGATCTGAATCTGGTGGATGCACTGGAAGCCTATCCGTTTAGCGTCAGCTGGGAATACAGCGATCATTCTCTGATCCGGCCGCAGGGACAATTGAAAGAAGAAATACCGGAGGAAGGTGCGCTGCTTACTTTGGATGCACGGATCGGTTGCGATCGTTTTGAAGCACATCATTGTTTTTCGGTGATGGTATGGCCCAAAGAAAAAAACGGCAGTGAAAAAATACGGGAGAGTATTTTGGAAGCACTGCGGGCATCGGATGAGAACAGTCGTACCTCGGACATACTGCGCCTGCCGGAGGAAGCAGATGGGATCACGATATTGTGGAGAGAAGAAAAGAAAAATTCATTTTTGCTGTTGCTTGTGCTGGTGTTGGTTGCAACAGTTGCCGTGTGGTGGGGAAAAGATCACGATCTGGAACGGCAGGTAAAAGAACGGGATGCGCAGATGACGGAAGATTATCCGGAAGTGATCAGCAAACTGGCATTGTATGTGGGTGCCGGAATGACGGTGCGGCTGGCATGGAAAAAACTGACTGCGGAATATTTAAACAAACAAAACACAGAGAAGAGCGGCAAACGATTTGTCTACGAAGAAATGGTACTTACGATGCGTGAGATGGAAAGCGGCGTCAGTGAATTGCAGGCGTACCGGCATTTTGCAAAACGAGCCCGGTTGCAGAAATATGTAAAACTTGTTTCTTTACTGGAACAGAATGTCAAACTGGGGGCAAAAGGATTTTTGGAATCGTTACGAAAAGAAACGGAGGAAGCATTGGAAGAGCGGCGCAGTCGGGCCAAGACTCTGGGAGAAGAAGCGGGAACCAAACTGCTGGTTCCCATGATATTGATGCTCGCGATCGTTATGGTGGTGATCATCGTTCCGGCATTCATGTCCATCTAGGCATGTAGGCTTACTGTGGGATTGCGGATATGCACACAGCCGGAACGAATTTTCATAAATCAAAAAACAGAAAGGAGGTAAACCGATGGAACAGTTGAAAGAATACTTTTGGGATGAAGAAGGTATGGGTACTGTGGAAGTGATCCTGATCATCGTGGTTCTGGTAGGACTGGTGTTGATCTTTAAAAAACAGATCACGCAGATCGTCAACGAACTCTTTGACAGTATCGTCACAAAATCAGCAGAAGTCGCAAAATAAAAAATGGAATGCGTGGCTGCCGGTTGTATGGATGCACCGGCAGTCGTCTGTTTGCGAGTGAAAAAAGAAGGCAAAAAATGAAACGAAAAAATCAAAAAGAAAACGCAGCGGTCAGTTTGTATCTTACCTTAATGATGGCGGTGATGATACCTCTCATCCTGACGATGATCGAAGGTGCAAGGATCAGTGCGATCAAACTGCGCTTGGAATGCGCGGCAGATCTGATGGCGGATTCGCTGCTTTCGGAATATAACCGTGAACTTTTGAAACAGTATGATCTGTTGCTGATCGATACGGCGTATGATCAGGGCAGCGGTTCGCTGGATCATCTGCTGAATCACCTGGAGGAATATCTTTCCTATAATCTGCAGCCGGACAAAGAGCAATACATCTATACCGATCGGGATTTGCTGGGATTGCAATTGGAGTCGGCCGAGATCGTTCGTGTTTCCAGAGCAACGGACGAAGGAGGCAGGGTGTTTCGCTATCTGGTGATATCTGCGATGTTGGAAAAATACGGTATCGCGTATGTTGCGGATGTACAGGATATGATCGAAACCTCGACGGCGCTGCATTTGTATGAGAGTGATATCGAAGCGGATTGTGCATCGGCACAGGGATCGGTAAATGCGATCGAAGTGCCGGGGCCGGATCCGGTTTATGATGAATACGGAAATGAGATCGAGCAGGACTGGACGACGCCGGGAAAAGATGATCCCGCAGGGAATGTGAATGCAGTGCGTTCGCAGGGCATCCTTTCTCTGGTTTGTAAAAAAGCAGTTTCGCAAAATACATTTGCGGCACAAACGGGGGTGGATCAAAGAAGTCTGGTGAAAGGCGACGGTTATTGTGAAGACTGGGAAGAGCGAAACTCTGTCGCAGAGCAGCTTTTGTTCAACGAATTTATTATGGAAAAGTGTGGCTGTTACACGGAAGTAAAAGCAAACAGTCATCTGCAGTATGAGATCGAATACATCGCGATGGGAAAAGATAATGATACGGACAATCTGAAGGCCGTTGCACATCGTCTGCTTTTGTTTCGCGGCGGTGCGAACACGGTGCATTATTTTCGCGATGCGGCTCTGCAAGGGGAGGCCAAGGCGCTGGCGGCGGGATTGTCGTTTGTCTGTTTTATGCCGCAATGCGAACCGTTATTTGAAACACTGATCGCATCGGCGTGGATCTATGCGGAAAGCCTGGCAGATGTTCGCTTGCTTTTGGACGGAGGAAAGGTACCGCTGATCAAAGAACACAGTGACTGGAATCTGAGTCTCGGCAATGCGCTTTCCGTTGCGATCGATACGGTGACACGTTCCGATACAGGGGAAGAAGAAAATACAGGCGGAGCAAAGGGAAGGGGACTGAGTTATAAAGATCATCTGCGCCTGTTATTGTATCTCACGCCGGAACAGGATCGGTTGAACCGATGTATGAATGTTGTGGAAACGGATATCCGGAAAGTGCAGGGGTATGAGCATTTTCGTCTGGATGACTGTGTAGCGGGAGCAACGGTACAACTGATCTTTCGCAGTCGCTACGGATATACCTTCCTGATGGAAAGGAGATTTCGGTATGCATAGCCGCCTGAAAAAACAGTACCCGGCATCGCTGACGCTGGAAGCGGCGATCGTATTACCGTTGTATCTGTTTTTCTTTCTCGCACTTCTTTCTGTTATGGAAATGTTGCAGTATTCCATGACGCTCGATCATGAATTGAGCCGGATCAGTAAGCAGATCGCGCTGTATGCATCGGCGGAATGTCTGTTGGAAAATGCAGGTGCGGTACAGGCAGAAAAAGACCGGGGAGAACAGGATGCGGCAAACGGAGGAAGTGCGGCATCGGAACAGGTGGAAGGAGTAGCGGCAACGGTACTGGCGGATCTGTATGCATCGGAGACATTACGGGAACGGATCCCGGCGGAATATCGAAAACAGATGGGTGTATCCGGAGATCTGAATCTGTGGCGGTCGAGCGTGTTGCAAAAAGACGATATGGTGGATCTGATCGCAACATCACAGATGCAACCGCGATGTAATGTATTCGGCATTCCCAAACAGCTGCTGCTCCATCGGGCAAGAACCCACGCATGGACGGGATATCCGATACAGGGTGCAAAAGAAACGGAAGCAGAGCGGATCGTTTATGTGACCGAGAAGGGGACGGTATATCATCTGAGTCGCAGCTGTACGCATCTGGATCTGTCGATCACGGCGATTGATGCGGGGACGGTGGAGAACTGCAGGAATGCGGCGGGGGAGATCTATCAGGCGTGTGAGATCTGCGGGAGGCGTTTTTCCACGCAGGAGACCTATTACATTACGAAAGAAGGAGATTGCTATCACACATCGCTTGGGTGCAGCGGATTGAAACGAACGATCTATGAGATACCGATCTCACAGGTCGGAGAAAAGAGAGCATGTTCACGATGCGGCGGGAACTTATAAGAAAGGAACGGAGTATGAAGGATTTGGTGATACAGAGCAGAGAGATTTGGACAGCGATCGCATTGCTTTGCGGCAGCGTAATGGATATCAAAACGAAACGGCTGCCGGCGTGGTTTATGACAGTGTTTGCCGGGGGCAGTCTGGCAGTGGTTGCTATGGCAGGGGATGGTGACTGGCAGCAAAAAGCCATTGGTGTATTGTTGGGCGGAAGTATTTTGCTGCTTGGAAAATTGAGCGGCTGTATCGGTGTGGCAGATGGCATTATGGTGGCGGTCATGGGACTCTTATACGGAGGATGGGAGTGTGCGGAACTGCTCATGATCTCCATACTGTTTACAGCGGTTGTTGCCATCGGTGCGATCGCATTGCACAAAGCAAATACCAAAAGTCGCTTGCCCTTTGTACCGTTTTTGACAGCAGGGTATGCGGTGTTTCTGCTGAGGGTTTTGGCAGTATGAATAATCGGGGCATGATGACGATCGAAGCGGTAGTGATCATTCCGCTGGCGCTGATGATCTCCTTTCTGCTTCTGTGGACCGGGATGCTTTTGTATGACCGCGCGGCGGTGAATTATGCAGTGTCCGTGGCGGTGATCCGGGGCAGTCGTATGGCGGAGGAAAGCAATGAAGAGATCAGTGCTTATGTGCAGGATAAGATCGCGGAATTGTTGGAACATAAACTGGTATTGCTGGAACTGTCGCAAATGGAAATGAAAGTGAAGGTGTCGTACGGTAATATCAGCGCGAGTGTAGACGGCAGCCTGGATGCACCGCCGCTGGTCGGGTTTGCCGGGGACTGGAGTGTATCTGCGCAGCACAGTGCGGATCGTATGCGGGCATCCCAGATCGTACGGACCATACAGCGGGTGGACCGGATGACGGAAAAAGGAGAAACGAAAGAAACGGAGGAGACGAAATGAAAAAGACATTACAGGTCAGTTATCGGAAAAGTATGGAACATCACTATCTGGTTCTATCGGGAAAAACGGAGGAACGGGAAGATTATCAGTTGCAGATGGTTTTGGAAAATCGTATTCCCGGTCTGCTTCCGATGGAGGTAAAGCTGCGGGAAGGGAAAAAAGAGCTTTACTATGATGTGAGTTCTCTGCAGCCGTTGGGCAGGATCTATGAACGAAAGGAACTGAGGGGGGAGGAGATCCGCAAAGTCCTGGTCGGGATATTGGATATTTTGGGCGGACTGCGGGATTATCTGCTGGACGAAAACGGTGTGGTTTTGGATCCGCAATATATTTTTACGGAGATGGAGAGCGGAGCGGTACGGTTATTGTTTTGTCCGGCTACGGAGGAAGGGACGGAAAAAGAAGAGGATCCCATGTTGCAGCTGGCGGAATTTCTGATGGAACATGCCGATCATCGCGATCCGCAGGCTGCGTTGTTTGCCTACCGGATCTATCAGACGGTTCGGAAGGGCAACTATGTTATGGCGGATCTGCGCAGGATCTTGGAAGAGAATGCAGGAACTATGGACGGCAGGACCGAACGGATCCCGCAGGTAACGGAAGAAGCAACAGAGGATTTTACGGATCCGCTTTATGAGGCGGAGAAAGAACCGCGGAGCAGAAAGAAGCCCAAAGAGCCGGGAAAAACGACGGAACGATCCGGGGAGGAGCCGGATAAGACCGGGCATGCGCCGTTGATCCTTGCGGTGGTCCTGGTTTTGGCCGGGGCGTTATTCTGCAGCGGTAACATCCCGGGTGTGTATCCGGACAAAGCGGGAAAACTGGCAGCGGTGGCGATGATGGCAGCCGGTGTTGCCGTATTTGTGTTGCAGCAGATCCGGGGGAAGCGGGCAGGACAGGCATCACCTGCAACCGTGGAAAAAGAAGCACCGGATCTGGAGGATATTTTTGCAGATCTGGACCCGGTCAAGAAGGAAGAGGTTTCGGGCCGTTTTGCCGGGCAGGATAGTGAAGCGGAAGATTATTTGGATCCAAGGGATGCGGCAGAGGAAGAATACGGCAGGACCGTGTTTACCGGCGATCTGGATGTGCCGGCAGGAAACATTCTTCTGGAGGTGGCGAAAAAGAAAGAGTATCGTATCGACCACTTCCCCTTCACCATCGGCAAGATGAAAGACTGCGTGGATCTGGCATTGACCGACCGCTCGGTGAGCCGTATCCATGCACGCATCCTGCAAAAGAACGGAAAGGCCTATCTGCAGGATTGTCATAGTACGAACGGTACCTACATAAACGGGGTGCAATTGGAAGCGGAAGAAACGGTAATGCTGGAGAAGGATGACGAGATTGAGATCGGGAAAGTGAAATTGCGGTATATATAGCCTTTAACAGTGGCCGGTCGGTTGCTTTTTTGACGGGAAAGAAGTAAAATGCAGTCATAAAAAGCGTCGCCCCCGGGGGAAATGATCATGGATAATTCAGAGAATTCGGGAAAGAAAGACCAGCAGAAACATACCGTTAAAGAAGTCGCCGCTATGGAGAATCACGCGGAATTGATCGATGATGTGCTTGTGATCACGGATCAAACCAGCGTTATGCACAATAATGCGGTTTTGGAGATTGCGATGGCGATGCGGCAGTTTATTGCGTCAAATGGCGGGAAGTGCAAAGTGTTCACCGAAAACGTTGCGTTGTATTGCAATGAACTGAGCAAGGAATTGAGCAGTGACAAAGGCAACCTGTATCTGCCGGATGTTATGGCGGTATGCGGAGAGAACGGAATAAAGGATGACGGAATTCATACAGCGCCGGTGTTTGTGGCGGAGGTTACCTACGAGTCTACCCGAAGAAATGATTACGGGAAAAAGATGCTGACCTATAGTGAGATCGGTGTGCAGGAGTATTGGGTCGTGGATCTGCAGAGAAAAGTTGTGGTGCGGTATCTGGCAGAAAACGGATTTGCTCCGGAAGTATTTGCCTATGCAAATGCGGCAACGCTGTCGATACAAAGCTATCCGGGACTGACGATCGATCTGGCACGGATCTTTGCCTAAAATATTCACAAAATTTAATATACAAATATCCGTAAATTTGTTATAATACACTATATATGCGACATAAGAGGGGTTAAGACTATGATCTTTGTTCCGGCGGAGAAACTGAAAAAAGGGATGCGCCTTGCCAAACCGATCTACAACAAGCAGGGTGTCATGCTGTATGAGCGGAATTCCAAACTGACCAGTCAGGGCATTCAAAGTGTGAAAAACTTTGGGCTGATCGGTCTGTATATTCTGGAGCCGGCAGAGCCGCTGCCTCCGTTTACGGAAGCGGACAGGGAGTTTGAGCGCTTCCAGACGATGTCGGTGTTTACCCTGCAGGAGATCATGCAGGATATCCGTGACGGTCATCAGCCGGCCAAGTTGCAGAACCTTACGATGGATGTGCTGCGTCGTTTCGGCAACAATGTGGATAAGATCGGTTTTACGCAGAATCTGCGCAGCCCGGAAGATAATGTCTATAAGCATTCGTTGAATGTGGCGATCCTTGCGGCGGCGATCTACGGAAAACTGGCTCACAACCCGGAACGCCAGAGATATGTCGTGATGTCGGCTCTTTTGCACGATATCGGAAGTCTGGATATTCCGGACGAGATCTCTCATAAGAAAACAAAGGAACTGACCAAAGAGGATTATGATGTGATCGATCGCTGTAAGGAGGAGGGGTATCGCATGCTCCGCGAAAACTGCGATCTGGATTCCGAAGTAATGAAGAATATCTCCTATCTGCTCAAGGACCTGAAGGAACTGCGTATCACCGGTTCCGTACAGAGCATCAAGGCGCCGGATGCACAGGTGGAGACCCTGAAGGTTGCCTATCTGTTTGATACCATGACCGCGATGAAATTTGGAGAGGATCCGCAGTCGGATGTGGCGGCATACAAGTTTTTGCATCATCCGCGCAACCGCATGAACCAGCAGGTGGTGCGCGCGTTTACCCAGGCGGTGCGTCTGGTTCCGGTGGGCTGCACGGTGCAGTTCTCCAATGGTACCAAGGGTATTGTTCTGACCGAAAATGAAGGCGATATCCTGCGGCCGTTCGTACTGTCCTTCCATGATAATCAGATCTACAATCTGGGAGACGGCAGGGTATTTGAAAAGATTCAGATCAAGGATCTGTTAAAGACGATGGACAATCGTTATGTAATGACGGATATGTATGCGGAATATCAGGAGGCATTGCGTACGGGCAAGGAACCCGTTATAAGCAGGAAGAAATAGCATCGGTATCCGTAGAATTATTATGTAGAAATCAGGTATTACCATGAATCATATGAGTCTGTGCGGGACAGGCTGGAAGATGACGGATTGCAGCAGCGGAGAGAGTTATGCTGCTACAGCGCCGTGTTCCGTCCTGTCTGTTTTATTGGAAGCGGGTGTGATCAAAGACCCGTACTATCGTGAAAACGAAAAAACGATCTTACCTTTTCTGGAGAAGGATTTTATCTTTTCCCGTAATTTTAATGTGGATGGCGAATTGATGCAGGAAGACCGCATCGAACTGATCTTTTACGGCCTGGATACCGTTACGGAGATCTTTTTGAATGGGGAAAAACTGGCGATCACCAAGAATATGCACCGGACCTATCGCTTTGAAGTGAAGGACCGTCTGCATATGGGGGCCAACGAACTGTTTATCCATTTTCATTCGCCGTTGCAGTATATCAAAGATTATCAGCCGGAAGCGCACAAAGAGATCTCGGTATGTCCGGTAGGGGCACTGCCGGGCGGACAGTACCTGCGCAAGGCACAGTCTTCCTTCGGATGGGACTGGGGACCGCAGCTGCCGGATATGGGGATCGTTCGTGATATCTGTGTTGAGGCCTTTTCCTATGCCCGCATTCGGGAGGTTTCCTTTTTCCAGGAGCATATCGACGGCGAAGTGACGCTTTTTGTCGATCCGATCATTGAATTTTCGGACCCGATCCCGGTGGAGATCGTGGTAACCGTGACCGGAGAAGAACCGGTGATCGTGATGACGCGAATGACGGATGCTTCGAGGTTATTGACGGAAAAAGGCGAGAACGAAGTGGGTGTGCCCATTCGGGATCCGCAGCTGTGGTGGCCGAACGGTATGGGAGCACAGCCGCTGTACGATGTGAAAGTAACGCTTCGCAAAGCGGACAAGGTCTATGACGAGAAGAGTTTCCGCATCGGTCTGCGCACCATTACGGTGAGCCGTGAAGCGGATGAATATGGCGAGGAATTCTGCTTTGTGGTCAACGGGCAGAAGATGTTTGCCAAGGGCGCAAATTATATTCCGGAGGATGCCATCTATCCGTACATCAAGGAAGAAAAGATCCGCACCCTGATCGAGAGTGCTTATCTGGCACACTTTAACTGTCTGCGCGTATGGGGCGGCGGTTATTATCCGTCGGATGAATTTTATGATCTGTGCGATGCGTACGGTATCGTCGTATGGCAGGATCTGATGTATGCATGCAATGTCTATGATCTGACGCCGGGCTTTGAAAACAGCATTCTGGCAGAGACCCGGGATAATGTGGCAAGACTGCGGCATCACGCATGTCTCGGTCTGTGGTGCGGCAACAATGAAATGGAATCCGGCTGGCATCACTGGGCGGAGTTTCAGAAGGAATCGCCGCAGTTAAAGGCGGATTACATCAAGATGTTTGAATATCTGTTGCCCAAGGCAGTGCGGGAAAATGACGAGCAGACCTTTTACTGGCCGTCATCGCCTTCCTCGGGCGGATGCTTTGACGATCCTGATTGTGAGGACCGCGGAGATTCGCATTACTGGGATGTGTGGCATGGGCAGAAACCGCTCAGTGCTTTTCAGGAGCACAAATTCCGCTTCCTTTCGGAATTCGGTTTCCAGTCCTTTCCGGGGATCAAGACGGTACGGGCATTTACCGAGTCGGAGGACTGGAACATCTTTTCGCCGGTGATGGAGAGCCATCAGAAGAACCCGGCGGGAAACGGAAAGATCCTGTATTATCTGTCGGAGAATTTCCGCTATCCCAAGGATTTTGAGCAGATGCTGTATGTGAGCCAGATCCTGCAGGGAATGGCGATCAAAAGCGGTGTGGAACATTTCCGGCGCCAGCGCGGACGGTGTATGGGAACCCTGTACTGGCAGCTGAATGATAACTGGCCGGTGGCATCCTGGTCGAGCATCGATTACTATGGACGTTGGAAGGCACTGCACTATATGGCGTGTCGTTTCTATGCACCCATCGCACCGAGCCTTGTGCTGAAGGGAACGGCATCCCGTACCTATATTGTGAACGATACGAACGACGATCTGCAGATCCGCATCAAAGTGAGCCTGCGGACGATGGAAGGGCGGGAACTGACTTCCTATCGTGAAGATGCCAAGTGTGCGGCGCGCAGTGTTTGGAAGGGCAGAGGACACGAGCTGGAGCATTTCCTGAACGAGTATACTCTGCGGGATGTATGCGTGATCGCCGAGTATGATCTGGGGGATGGCACATTCCTGTATGAAGATGCTGTGTTTGTTCCGTACAAGCAGCTGCGTCTCCCGACGATCGCACCGGAGGTGGAAGTGATCGACCGGGGCGAAAGTTACGAGATTCATCTGACCGCGGAAGGGTATGTACCGTTTGTGATGCTGGAACTGCGTGATGCGGATGTGATCTTTTCCGACAATCTCTTTTCACTGCAGAAAGATCTGGGCAGATCTGTGTTTGTGCGTAAGGACGGCATCCATTGTCCGGAGGGCGTGGAGATCAAGGATGCGCAGGGGCTGTTGGATGAACTGGTGGTCTACACCCTGCAGGGCTCCTATGAAGGCGGCGTAAAGGCGCCGGTCGCAGATACCCCGGAAGTGAAAGAATCGGCTACGGAAAACCCGGAGAAGAAAGAGCCGGAAAACAAAGAGTCCAAGGGCAAAGCTTTGGAAAATAAAGAGGCGAAGAGCAAAGAGTCCAAAGGCAAGGAGTCGAAAGACAGAAAGACCGATACGCAGATACACCTTTCCAAGTCAACGAATACATTTGAATAAAAGGCAATCCCCTTGCGGGGGGGGGGGATTCCTTTCGATGTATTAAAGGGGATAAATGTAAATAAAGGGGGAAAACACTCATGTCCATTGCTTATTTCGAAAAAGAAAAAGTATTCAAGATCGACACCAACAACACATCCTATCTGATCGGCCTGGTGGACAAGCCGGCCTATGTGGGACACATCTATTACGGAGCGCGCATCTCGGATCACGATCTGTCGTATTTGCTGCGCACGGAAGAGATGCCCTTTGTTCCCTCACATAATCTGCGAGACAAGCTCCTGTTTATGGATACCTATCCGATGGAATACCCGGTGCATGGAACCGGCGATTTCCGCGGAACGGCGCTGAAGGTGCGCAAAGAAGAAGGCACCGCAGTGCTGGATTTGCATTATGTATCCTATGAGATCCGAAAGGACAAGCCGAAGCTGAAGGGTTTGCCGGCAACATGGGGCAAAGATGCCGAGACCTTAACGATCCTGACAGAGGATAAGGTGGCCGGCATTCAGGCGGAGCTGTCCTATTCCATCTTTGCCGACAGCGATGCACTGATGCGTTCCGTACGGATCCGCAATACCGGCAAAGCACCGGTATATCTGGAAAAAGTACTGTCCGCATCCTTTGATATGGATGATACGGGCTTTGACCTGATCACGCTGCACGGCGCATGGGCAAGAGAGCGCCATATCAGCCGAAATGCGATCAATTACGGTTTCCAGGGCCTGTCCTCCATCCGCGGCGAGTCCTCCCACCAGCATCATCCGTTCATGGCACTGGCGGCAAAGGGCGCCGACCAGACGAAGGGCGAAGTCTATGGCGTGCATTTTGTGTATTCCGGTAACTTCTGCGGCACGGTTTACAAGGGACAGTTTGACCAGCTGCGCGTATCGATGGGGATCGCGGATGAGAATTTCTGCTGGAAACTGGAAGCGGGAGCGGATTTCCAGGCACCGGAGGTGGTGCTCACCTATTCCGCAGAAGGTCTGGGCGGAATGAGCCGGACCTATCACGATCTGTACCGGCAGCATCTGATCCGTTCACCTTACCTGAAGAAGAAACGGCCGATCCTGATCAACAACTGGGAAGCGACCTATTTTGATTTTGATGAGAAGAAACTGCTGGCCATTGCCAAGGAGGCTTCCAAGAGCGGTATCGAGATGCTGGTCATGGATGACGGATGGTTTGGCAGCCGCAACGACGACCGTTCCGCTTTGGGCGACTGGTTTGTCAATGAAAAGAAGTTAAAAGGCGGCCTGAAGAAACTGGTGGACGGGGTGAATGCCCTGGGCATGAAGTTTGGTATCTGGTTTGAGCCGGAGATGATCTCGCCGGATTCGGATCTGTACCGGGCGCATCCGGACTGGGCGATCGCCGTACCGGGACGCAGGGCCGTGATGGGACGCGACCAGTATGTGCTGGATCTGTCCCGAAAGGAGATCCGCGATTACGTGTTTGAGCGGATATCCGCCATTCTGGACAGTGCCAATATCGAATATGTGAAATGGGATATGAACCGTCAGCTGACGGATCTGGGATCCTATGAATTGCCGGCCGATCAGCAGGGAGAGCTTTCCCACCGCTATGTGCTGGGTGTGTATGAACTGCAGGAGCGCTTGATCAAGCGTTATCCGAAGCTGCTGCTGGAAAACTGCTCCGGCGGCGGCGCAAGATTTGATCCGGGTATGCTGTATTACAGCCCGCAGATCTGGTGCTCGGACGATACGGACGCGATCGAGCGTCTGATGATACAGGAAGGTACGGCGCTGATCTACCCGCTGTCCACGATGGGAGCACATGTCAGTGACTGCCCGAACCATGCCGTGGGCCGCGTGACGCCGTTTGAGACCCGAGGCTATGTAGCATTGGCAGGCACCTTCGGCTATGAGCTGGATGTGACCAGGATCCCGGAAGCGGATCGTGCGATGATCCCGAAGCAGGTAGCGATGTACCATAAGTACCACAATCTGGTGGCAGACGGGGATTATTACCGTATCGCATCCTATGGCGAAAACCACATCTACGACTGCTATATGACCGTAAAGAAGGACAAATCGGAGGCGCTGCTGACCTATATTCAGGTGTTGGCGCAGGCACAGCAGCATACAAAGAAGATCCGCCTGCAGGGGCTGGATCCGCAGAAACGCTACAAGATCAAGCGGTTCAACATCGAAACCGGCAAAGAAGAGGCCTACAGCGCAAAGCAGCCGTTCTACGGAGATACGCTGATGCAGGCCGGCCTCCTGATCGACAAGACATGGGGCGACTTTAAGGGAATGCTGTTACATATCACAGAAGCATAAAAAGCTGCCCGGGATGTGAATCTAAGTGGTGGCGGAAAGATGTTTTTCTTGCCTTCCCCCCTTTGGGGGGAAGGTGCCCGAAGGACGGATGAGGGGAAACTCTGGAAGGGACCCTCTGGGGGGATTCCTTGCGATGTATAGGGAGTAAATAGAACATGTCAAAACTCGGTTTCTTTGGGGGCACATTCAACCCCATTCATAAAGCACACCTGTGCATCGCGCAGGAGGCACAGAAGCGATTCGATCTGGACCGCATTCTTTTGGTGCCGTCCGGCTATTCATGGATGAAAGATCCGAGAGAGATCGCCTCCAAAGAAGACCGCCTGCGTATGGCGGAGCTGGCAGCGGAGGGGTGTGAGGGTTTTACGGTCTCCACCATCGAAACCGACCAGGACGGACCGACCTATTCTTACGAAACCCTGCAAAAGCTAAAGGCGCAATATCCCGAAGACGACATTTACTTCATCATCGGGGCCGACCAGCTCTTTATCTTGGAACAGTGGAAGAAACCGGAGGAGATTTTCCGGCTGGCTACGATCCTGGTAGCCGACCGGGGCGGCTTTGATCCGCAGGAGATGGAGGCAAAGGCAGCAGAACTCAAGGAGCGTTTTGCGGCCCGGATCCGCATCTACCATATGGAATCGTCGGAGCTTTCCTCGACGGAACTGCGTCAAAAGATCCGGGATGGGGAAGATATTTCGGAGTATGTGCCGGAAAAAGTGGCGGAATATATCGAAGAAAAGGGACTGTATCGATAATGTTTGAAAGATTAAACTTCGATGTAACAATGACCGGAATGAAGGAAAAAGACTGTATTTATGAGAAAACCGGGGGATACCCCGGTTTTTTTGCGCCTTCCCCCTGCAAGCGGGGGGAAACCGGTTCCTGCTTAACGAGCTTGCGGGTTTAGCAGGACTGTTCCCCGAAGGGCGGATGAGGGCTATTTTTACTAATATTTTAGCATTATTCCTAAACTTTTTGGCACTAATGCCGATAAATTAGATAGGGTAATTTAGGCTTTTTTTGGCATGGGCGGAAAAATATGCACAGAAACAGAAGGATAAGAGGTATTTTAAAATCGAATAAGGGCTCCAGCCTGATTTTGGTAGCCGCCTTAACCGTGGTGATCATCGGACTGGCAGTATCACTGCGGATCCTATCCGGGATCATTATGGCGTCCGCAAACCAGCAGTTAAATCAGGATCAGGCCTACGAATTGGCGACCAGCCTGGGAAATGCGCTGGAAGAGAGGATCGTGAACGGGGAAACCCAAACGGTGACCGGTGGTGAGGGAGAAGCTGCCACACCGAAGAAAGCACTGATCGATCTGAATAATGTGGTCGTGCAAAAGGGCGGAAAACTGGTTGGAGAAATGGATGGATTTGACGGCATGCCGGATGCCAGAGTGAAGGCAGATGTGGAAAAGGATGCGGAAAAAGACCGTTATGTCGTTACCGTGGAAGCGCATGTGGGTAAGGCGGTATATTTCTGGACCGGGATCTATCAGGGCAGTTTTAGTGAGGGATATGAGAAATGCGCCGAGTAAGTATATTGAAAAAATCGCTGAAAAATAAGGGCGAAACCATCGTAGAAGTGATGGTCGCATTTATGATTTTGCTGATCGTTTTGGGCATTTTCAGCAATTCGATCCTGGCGGCCGGCGAAGCGCAACAATACGCGATCGACACCAGAAGGAAGGCAGACCAGGGAATGCGGCAATTGCAGAGCGTAAAATACGGGGGAAACGAGCCGGGGGCAAGTAAGCTTTTGGGGCATCCGGCGAAAACGGCGGACATTTCGGGACTGGACGAAGAGTATGAAATAAAGGCCGTAAAGTATGAATCAGTAACAAACGACGGAAAAGTGATCTACTGGGTATTTGAATGATACAGAGACATCGGAAAAACCACAACCGAATGAAAGATAAGGGTTTCACGCTGGTGGAACTGGTGGTTTCCATGGCGCTGACCGCGATCCTGGCAACTGCGGTCGCAGCACTGATGTTTCCGGTGGTAAGCATCTTTATGGATATGCAGAAACTATCCAGAGCGCAGCTGGTGGCGGATACCGTGACGGATACCCTGCGTAAGGAATGCGCGGCGGCTTATGTGACCGGTGCGGGGGATGTCAGGGTTGTTAATATTCCGGACCCGCTGGATGCAACGGTCGGTGATAATGACCTGATCACATCTTTGAGCCGGGCGAATGAAGTAATGCTGGCGGATATTAAAAAGAATGAAGGCGGCAATGCGTTGGTGTTCCGGATCAATATGGGATATGCCAAGGCCATCTATTGGAATACCGGAGTATCGGCAAATAATTATAACAGCCTGCTGGAAGAAGGATTCACACCCAGCCCCGTTACCTCCAAAGCAGTGTACCGTCTGTTCCCGAATGGCGCAACCAATCTGCAGCCGGACAAAATGCCGATCGAAACCAGACCGGGCTATCTGCATTGTGCATACTATGCGATCACTTCGGAAAAAGTGTTCAGTGACGAAAAAGAAGTAGAACTGTTTCGCTACAAGGAGCCGTATGACTATACCAATCCGTTTTCCGTTGGTGTGTATAACGGATATACGGTCAAGGTCACCTATTCTCCGCTGACCTATCAAACCGTAGTGAATCCCGCAACATCCATAGCGGATCGGCGGCCGGCTTATGTGGTGGCAAACATAGAAATTCACGAAAAGAGTAACGGAGAGGAATCTGCGGATACCCTGGTATATAGTCGTAGAGCAGTTATTTGCTTTGCAGAGGACAACGAGAAAGTAACGGAATAATGAGCAAACAGGCAAAACGAAACAACTGCATTAGCAAACGGAAGGGCTTCACTCTGGTGGAGCTTATTGTCGTGCTGGCTATTTTGGCGATCCTGGCCTCTGCCGCAGTGATGTCTCTGATCGGATATATCGATAAATCGCGTTTTGACAGCAATGAGCAGAATGCGCAGAACATTTATCAGGCGGTGCAGACAGCGCTGGTTCGCAAGAAGAACAGCGGAGAGATCGAGAGATGGATCAAGGATACGCTGCTGGTAGAAGGAGTGCAGGATCCCTGTGATACGAGCTCCCAACCCAATAATGATCGTGATGCGGCGGGAAATGTGTTGGATAGTTGCTTTGATCAGACGGCATTTGATGCGTTTGACACGACACACAATTCCGTCGGCGAGTCCGTGCATATGCGATATACCCTGACCTATCAAAAGGGCGGAAGCGGTACGGATAATGATAATGCGATCATCCAGGATCTGGTAGGCGGATATTTTTACGATACCTCGATCCTGAATGCTACCTTTACCATCGAATTTGATGTGGAAAAGACCATCGGCGGTGATGAACGACTTCACTATGCCGTAAATACTTATGCTGTCTTTTATGATGAAAAGAGAACCGAGTGGGACCCGGTGGCGAAAAAAGAAACATCCGGTGTGGTTCCCTGGAGAGAGTTTGCTTATCGTTCCGACACCAGTCTGGTAGGATATTTTAACGGCGGCAATCCGGCCGCAGTCGATTCGGTATATACCCCGCTGATCAATAAGCAAATGGATTTTGCGGAACTGGCAATGCGCAACGGTGAAAAGCTGGAACTGTCTTTCAGCGTGATGTATGATGGCGCGAATGTGACCGGAAAAGGGTTGCTGGGTGAGAAAGAAACCTATATCCACTATACGGCATCGCTTTATGATACCCATCCTAAAACGGGCGAGTTTACACCGGGAATGCAGGATGACAAATGGCTTATGGATCTTGTGATCAGCGAGGCCTATCTTACTTCGGGAAGACCGGATGGACGCAAACCGGTGGATTATATGACTCCGTTGAAGGCAGTTGGAGAGCAGAAACTCGGAAACGGATCCGTGGTGAAGCGGAATATTGCCGGTACTGATTATGATGTGCTGTGTACGATTGACCGTATGACGGACGATACCAACAAATCGTTTGTGCGTTACAAGGCTTCGATCGAAACAACAGCCATGGTGTATGTGAACACAAAAGATCAGAAGATAGATTATAATTCGCTGGAAGCCAATAAGCTGACAGAAGGCAATTTTTATAAATTCCCGCTGACAATTTCGTATGTGCGCAAGGAGTATGCGGACGCTGACCCGAAGGAATATATTTCTTATACGATTGCGCTGGACGCAATGATGTCTCGGTATGCGGCGTATGTAAAGGATAATAATAGTTCTGTAGACAAAACGTATAACTACAGTATCACCAGATTATTTATGCCATACAATGATGTAAATAATGATTATACTCCGAAAAACATCCGTGTAGCAATGACGGCAGCTGCGGATGCATTTTCGGATCCGGATCTGACGGATTACAATCTGACATCCAATCTGCCGGCTTCGGAGAATGTGAATGCGAAGCGGGCTTATGATGATCCGGTTTATTTTGTTGAGGATGGAAAATATGTTTATAAGAATCCGGAGAAATGTGATCCGGAAGAATGTGCAACGCGGGATATCGGCGGATATGCCGTATGCAATACTTTGTTCGGAGATCTCGGATACGGCAGCTTTGGGAATGAAAATGATTATGTAGATCGCGGAAAGAATAATATCCCGGACAAAGTGCAGCTGGCAAGTATCACATCGTTCCGGCATCTTTATAATATGCGATACACAAAAGGAATTTCGTATGCGGCGGAAAATAAGCCGGTGGTATATGAGATTCAGAGGGATCTGGACTGGTATCGCAAGATCAAAGATACGCAGGATGACTATACCAGCGAAGTGGTGGTATATGGTTTTGTTGCAAACAAAAAAAATACTCCGTTGACAGGGTATTCTCCTGTGGGACATAGCAGAGGTGTGTCAAAAGCGGCAGATCTGAAACTGGTGTCATGGCCGGCATTGCCGGAAGTGTCTGTAAATCAGACACTGGTAGCAGTGGAAAATGCGGTTAGTGCAGATACGGAGGATAAAACTGCCGTGATCCGTAATGTGCAGATGCGCAGGCAGTCTTTCATGTCAACAGATGCCCATGGGGTAGGAATGATTTGTACAAATAACGGAACAATCCGGAATATACGATGTGAAAATTTGTGCCTGGTGCTTGAGAACATAGTAGATGGCTCGGCAAACACGGAGAAACTTTCCGGCGTAGTAGATACGCTGTTTTCCTACGGTGATAGTGTGGATCAGGATTATAAGCAAAATCGTCCCAATTTGGAAGAAACCAATGCGTACCTTGGAGGGAAGGATGGGCGAGGCTATATACCGATCGGCGGTTTGATTGGTGAGCATAATGGATCGCTTGGGGAAGAAGGCTCGGATTCGACTCAGAATACGATCCGGATGAGTAATACGATCGTTTTGGCGGGCGCCTGGGATGGAAGTACCTGGAAGCTTTTTAAAATGTTTGACGGCACCGGCGGCGTTGTAGGCGTATATACTTCGGGTGCAAAGGCATATGGGACGATTGAAACCTGTGGTAGATTTGCCATATCAGGAGCTCAAAATGTTGGCGGTGTGATAGGGCAGGTACAAGGCATGGTGGACGCACGCCTGAGTCTGGATAGCGGAAAAGAAGGTGAGAGTGAAAACACGGTCATTTCCTATCCGGATGGTGTACGGGCACTGGTTATGGGCAGAACTACTGTGGGCGGAGCAATTGGCTATATGAAAGGTGGTCATTTTGCGCAAGATGTAACTCAGCTTACATACAATGTTAGCAATGAAGGCGTAGTTACAATAGCAGACGCGGAAAAGGCAGATTATGCAGTAGATGTAAATCTGGCAGAAAATACATATGTCTGGCAGTTTGGAAAGTGGTATAGTTCAAGTGCTGAAACTTATGAAGGAATTGGAGGCGCTGTAGGCAGAATTGATAATCATCCTGCAGATATGATGCTTAGTGTCAGAGCAATAAATAAGGGGCTGATCTTAAGCGGAAATACAGGTGATATCATAAGCGGAAAGTATGTTGGTGGTGCAATAGGGTATATAAACGGCGGATCAGCCAGCCAAATGTATATTTATGCTGAAAATAAGGGGCTGATTGGAACAAAGGATGGCATAAGTCCGTTTGGAAAAGGGCATTCAGCTTCTGCGGGAATTGCATATATGCATAGTTTCGGCAAAAATGGAGCGCCGTATGTGCTGGATGTGATCAACGAAGGGAGTATCGCCTGCAATACAAATAATAAGGGAAATACAGGAATTGGTGTTGCTTTGGGAGCAAATGACTCCGGTTCTTGTCCGTCGTTTCAAATTCGAGCAGTCAATAAAGGGACAATTTTGGCGACGAATCAGGAACAGGAGGATAGTGGAGCCGGCGGGGCTGTAGGATATTTGTTGGGTTTACAGAATGGTTCTCATATCTATGCTTTACAGGAAGAAAATGCAGTTTTGTCGGCAACCGGCAATAATGTGGGTGGCGCAGTAGGTTGCATTAAGGGAGAAGCAAAAGGAACCAAAACGAACCTGATTACGATCACAGCAACTATTATGAACAGCGACGGGATATGTGGTACAGGAGATAATGTTGGTGGTTGTGCTGGTTATTTAAGAAAACTTAAAGAATATGCTGCTGTTAGAACACAGGTGATGGTGGATTGTGGTATCTATGGACGCAGAAATGTAGGCGGCGTAGTTGGATGTAGCCAAACCGGTGGCGATACGGCAGGTACCCAAATTGTATTGCAAGGAACAGCGGATGCACCCAGATTGGTAGTATGCGCACAAGATCAGGGGGGAAACTGTACAAGTGAGAATATAAATGCGGGCGGTTGTGTTGGAATGTCCGGATTAAATGCTAAAAACACGCAAACTTCTTCTACGGAATATAAGTCGGCAACTCAGACAAGTGATGACCGGATGATCTTGGATGTAAAGGGGTATTCACAAATCGGTGGTCTTGTAGGAGGATTCTATCTTTGCAATACGAATGGTGTAGCTGGAGTAACCGGTATATTGAATTACAAAGCATTAGACTTTTCGATTACCCTGCATCCGCAGTCATCGATTCAGTCTGTCGGTGATTATGCCGGTGGTGCCGTTGGAATTATTACGGATGGTAACCCTCCTGGTGCAGACGGAAGCACATCGGTAGCTGCAAACGGGAAAACGAATGCGCACTTTTATGCGAATATCAGTGCAATGCTTCCGAAGAACGGTACCCAGCCGTATGTTTCCGCAAGCAACTGTGCCGGCGGAGCAGTCGGAGCGTTCTACATCTCCTATATGGATGGCAAGGTATCCACTTACCTTGGTTCTACCGGTGCGGTTACCGGTCAGGCCGGGGTTGGCGGAGCAGTCGGATATTGTTCTCTGACCCAAACGATGGGAGATGTTACCGCTGTGTTGGATGCAGAAGCTGCGATTACGGCAGAAAAGCAGGCCGGCGGCTGCATCGGCAGTATCGGCGAATCGGGTGTCTATACCTCGGTGAAGGCGATTCTGGGAGCAGAGGAAGGTGTTGGCAGCGTATCCCCGATCTATGGCAACAACCGGGTCGGTGGTTGCATCGGATGGGTGGAAGGTAATAATAATCCGGTGATCAAAAATGCTGCAACAACCGTAAATACGACCGGAAATATCATTACGAGGAATCCGGGCAGTGTAGAAGAATTATGCTGTCTCGGCGGTGTTGTCGGAGGTATGACGCAGAGCGGTACTCTGGAGAATGCGATCGTGGACGGTAACAGTACCGAGCTGTTTATGAATGTTCCGGAGTGCAAGGATGCCGGAGGTATTGCCGGTTATCTGGAAAGTGCAAATGTTTTGGTTCAGAATATGCAGATCGTACCGTCCGTAACCATTAGCGGACAGCAGAATCTGGGCGGATATATCGGTCAGATGGACGGCGCTGTTGTAGGTACGGCAGAAAGCACATTGGAAGTAACCGGAATCAGAGCGGTAGCGGCAACGGCTGCAACATCCCATGCAGGCGGTGTGATCGGCTTGGTGGCAAACGGCGGAACCTGGAACAGCAATATTCAATTTGCACCTGTAGCGGATTGTGCCATCACAGGTGGCGATTCGGTCGGTGGTGTGATCGGCGAGGTGGATCACGGTATCGTAGCCGGTAATATTTCCTTTGCACCGGCAGCAGCATTTGCATTGACCGGCGGCAACAATGCGGGCGGTTTGGTCGGTTGTTCTTCCGGTAATATTTCCGGCGCGATCGAGTTTAAGCCGGTAGCGGGATGCACCGTAACCGGTAGCGGCAATAATATAGGTGGTTTGTTCGGAAAGATCGAAGCAGGCAGTGTAAACGGAACGAAAGAGATCGTGCTGGGTTCACAGTGCTCCGTCAGCGGACATGAAAGCACCGGCGGTATGATCGGTCTGCTTCAGGGCGGCGCAACGGCCTATGGCAATGCGGATCTGAGACTGGCAGCAGGCTCACGGATCACCGGTACCGTGCACACCGGCGGCATGATCGGTCAGGTGGATAATGGTGATATCGGACAGGGCTATGGTACAGATGCGGCACAAAATCTTACCGTACATCTGGCAGGCGGTTATGTGGTCGGCTCCGGTCAGGGCCTGGGCGGTGTAGTCGGTACCATGGGTAAGGGCAGCGCAGGCAACCTGACGACCTATGTGGAATATGCTTATTCTCAGACAAATGTATCGGCAAGTGCAATCAACACCGGTAATAGCCATTATCCGGGAGTTGGAGGCGTAGTTGGTCAGATGTCTTGGGAAGGTAATGCAACCAGTGAGGTGAAGGTGGACGGTATGTTCCTTCGCCTGAAGAATGATTTTGCGATCCTGAGCGGTAAGAATTCCGTGGGTGGTGTATTGGGCCGTTGTGAATCTCAGAACGGAGAGATCCTGGATATGTCCGTCAAATCGGAGGACGGCAATACCCACAAACTGATCCTGCAGCCTAATGGAGGCAATGCTTTCGATGTGGGTGGTGTAGCAGGATATTTGTACGGAACTCTGAAACAGAGCATTACGATGGATAAGATCACGGTTACCGCAAAAGGTGTTTCCGGTGTGGGCGGCTGGATCGGCAGTTTGGACGGAAAACTGGGAGAGACTCCAAGGGGAGGTACTCTGACTGCGACCGGTACAATGAATATCACGGCATCGAGCTACGGCGCCGGCGGTGTGATCGGAACGATGGGCAGATGGCACGCATCCGGTGTGATCAATTATGATCTGATTGCGAACTTGAAAGACTCAACGATCGAATGTTCCGGCTCCGGAGAAAGCGCGGGAGTCGGTGGTATCATCGGCAATGCCGGAGCAGTGGAAAAGGGAAGCAATAATAAGGACTATGCAGCGGTATTTAATTCGGATCTGACGGTAACGCTGTCTAATGTAACGATTAACGGTACGGTGAATGCCGGTGGTATGATCGGATACATCAAGGCGGGCACTACACTTGGTGAGGACCGTACGACCTATGTAAATGTGGCTACTGCATCTTATATCAATGCTGCAGCAAATTGTTATGCAGGCGGAATTGTAGGCTCGAATTCGGGTAATTTCCTTGCCAACCCGATCATGAATGTTTCGGCTGATTACTATATTACAGCTGGAACGGATGGATATGGTTTCCAGATCTTTGGAGAAAGAGGCTATGTCGGTACTGTAATGGGGCGGAATCTAGGGGCATTCGGACGAACGAGCACTACCACTTATACGGTGCCTGTTACAGGAGGAGATAAGGTACAACTGAGGGCTGGCAAGTGGTATCCTTTAGGTTGGAGTTGTACCGGTTATACCGGATATATATTGGGATATGCTCACAGCGCACCTTGCGGTATATTGACGCAGCAAGCGGATGGCACATATGTTGCAAAGGGTAGCGGAACATTGACTTATATAACATCTGTGAAACGGACCGGTCACGAATGGAATAATGCGAATACTTGCGATGGGTATTGCGGAAGAAATGAGCCGCTAATTAATAGTAATCAGCATAACATATATATTCAAAATTGATCGCTATTATGATATCCGGCATAGACCGACGCAACCTGACTTCAAACAAGCATAAAAAAGGAAAATATGGTATACTGATTGTATGGAAGAAGAAATCGTATTTGAAAAACGTACAATATGGACGGTTCTGAAGAAAATGCTCCTTCCGTTTATCATTCTGCTGGTTGTTCTGACGATCTTATTTACGATAAGCAGGATCAACATTAAAGCGCGTCGCGTGATGCAGGAAGCCCGCGATGTTCGTGTGGCAATGCGTCTGGCGAATCTGGAATGTCATGCACTCGGAGAGAAACTGTATGATCCCGGAAGGCCGGACGGGATGCTGGAAGGCCAGGCGGAACGGCTGCACGCTTTATCTTACGCCGATGGTTATATCATTCTGACCGGATGGGATGATGATATCGGAATGCCACTATCCTTTACTTACAAGAAAGGCCCCTATCTGGTGGAGTACAAAGCACTGGTTGACGGGGATGAAATGGACGGGCAGTGGGATATTTACTATACCGTTCAGATTATGCAGTATACCACGCAATGGAATGAGTAACATTTCAGATACAGCAAGTCTCTAAAATCCGTAGTAACGGAAATACTATGGCAGCGGGAGAGAGAAGATGCCGGAATACAGATTTAAATCGCAGGATGCGGACGGAAAACAGTTTAGCGGCAAAATGAATGCCCTGGATGAGGCGGATCTGCAGAAGAAACTCCGAAATAACGGGCAGATGCTGATCAGCGCCACTTCTGCGGCGAAAAAGGTTTCGTTAAAGCCGTTGAAAAAGAGTGAGCTGGCGAATTTTTGTACAGAGCTGGGAACCATGACACAGGCCGGTGTACCGTTGGTGCGCTTGCTGGAGATCCTGGCCGGAAACGAATCCATCACACCCTACGAAAGATATTTGTTTCAGGAATTGCGGACCAAGGTTGTACAGGGTATCGCTTTATCTACCACTATGGAAAACCTGTATCCGGCATTTCCGCCTCTGATGATCTACATGTTCCGTGCTGCGGAAACTTCCGGTAATATGGATATCACCGCGTTGAATCTGGCAGATCAGTTCACCAGAGAGTTTCAGCTGGAAGAAAATACCAAAAGTGCTTTGGTTTATCCCAAGATCCTGATGGCGATGATCGTCGGCGTGGTACTGGCGATCTTCGGATTCGTTATGCCGCAGTTTGAGGAACTGTTCGCTCAGATGGAATCGCTGCCGATCGCTACCCGTATCCTGATCGCCATCAGTGATTTTGTATCCGGATACTGGTATGTGCTCATTATCGGAGGCGCTGCCTGTTTCTTCTTCGGCCGTATCCTGGCGCGTGTTCCCAGTATCAAGCTGTTCATTGATACGCTCAAAACGAAGGGAAAGATCGGTAAACTGAATAATACGATCTACTCCGCTCGTTTTGCAAGAACTCTGAGTTCTCTGTATTCTGCGGGTATCCCGGTGGATCGATGCGTAGTCATTGCCAGTCAGACCATTGGCAACAAATATGTAGAAAAACAGTTTGATCAGGTCAATCGTGATCTGCAGGCCGGTGTATCCCTTTCGGATGCGATCGAGAAGGTGGACGGATTTATCATCAAACTGCCGTCGGTTATCCGTGTCGGTGAGGAAACCGGTATGTTGGACAAGATGCTGACTTCCATTGCCAATGACCTGGATTTCAAGGCAGAACAGGCAATGGGACGACTGGTAAAATATATCGAACCGGTGACGATCATTATCATGGCAGTCATCGTCGGTTTCGTTATGCTTGGTGTTATTACACCGATCTATCAGAGCTATTCGTCGATCGGAGCAAACTAAAGAAAAGCGGATTCTAAAATTCTTACGATACGGAGAGAATGCGGATGAAAGTAAATGTCTTTTTGTCAAACAGCAGCATACAGGTAGTGCTGGGAGAACGGTCAGGCAAGAAAGTAAAGATCAAGGCGTTCTATGCGGATGAGATCCCGGACGGCACACTGTTAAACGGTACCGTGATCAATGAAAATGCATTGCAGGATACCCTTCGTGATGCATGGCGCAAGCATGCGATCAAGGAAAAGACAGTAGACCTGGTGATCAACAGCCCGAATCTGATGGCAAGACGAATCGAAATGCCTTTGTTGAACGGAAACAAAGCGATCAAATATGTAAACAACGAGGTGGATGAAAAAGATACCGCGCGTTTTTCGGAACCGATCATGGGCTGGTATCCGGTCAGTAAAAAGAAAAAGACACAGCTGGTGATCTCGGAAATGGCGGAGAAAGAATTTGTGGAAACCTACATCCGCATTTTTGAGGCAGCAGGGATCAAATTAAATTCCATTCACGCAGGTATCAATCTGGCCGTTAATATGATGCAGACACAGGTGGGCAGTAACACCGTGGTCTACATGATCCTGGACGGTATGAACCTGACCACGATCCTGTTTGCACAGGGACAGTATTTCAATAACTTAAATACCCGTGTGTATTCGATACCGGGCACTTCGGAGTTTTCTGCGGAGATCCGAAACGCAATCTCCTCTATCCGGCAGTTCGCTACGGCGCAGCACATTGAGGATCCCATCAGTAATATTTATATCGCCGGACTGAATACGGAAGATATGGCACTGCTCAAGACGGAATTGCAGGGCTATCCGCTGGGGGATGTGGTAGGGATTATGACATGTCCGGACAGTGTGGTGATCAATACGGGAGCTGACCGGTTTGGGGATTATCTGTTTTCGATCGCAGGCTTTTTCGGTACGCAGGAAGGAATGTCCCTTCTGGAGGCTCTGTGGAGAGGGTCCGATGCGTATCGGAAGAAGAAAACCATACTGACGCTGGCGGTTCCGTATGCGGTGGTCATTATCATACTGATCTGTGTCACCATAGGACTGGCGATCGTAATGGGAAATAAGAAAAAGGAACTGGCGGCTTTGCAGGAGTATAACACACAACCGATGATCGTGCAGTCTGCAGCGGAGTATGATCGGCTTCTGAAGGATGCGGGAAGACTGGGCAAGGCACAGGGCGCGGTCGATCTGTTGAAGGAGTTTCGTGATACCTATCCGATCCCGAATTCGGATGTGAATAAGAAAATCCAGGAGGCGGCAGAGCAGGAAGCAGTCGGCGTGGTAATGGATTCCTATTCTGCGGAAAGCGGTGTCTTTGAGATCATCGCGATCGCGGAGGATGTCGAAAAGGTAAATAGGTTTATCGCCAGACTTTTGGCAATGGATATCTTTGAAACGGTAGATTATACCGGATATACCAAAAATGAATCGGACAATACATGGTCGATTCATGTAGTATGCACATTGGCGGAGGGCTGATCTATGGAAGCTACATTAACAGCACGGGACAAAAAACTCTTGTATATGCTGGGATTTATCGTGATCGCGTTTGTATTCGGGTGGGTATTGATACGACCGATCGTGAAATCCATCAACAAGACTACGGATAGTATTGCTTCGGCGCAGGCGCTGAAACAGCAGAACGATAACAAGGTTATGGGGCTGACATCGGCGCAGTTGCTGGTCGAAAAGTATGATGAGGATCTGGCAGCGGCTACGGAAGAGTATTACGCACCCATGGATTCCTCGGAAATCGACAAAATGTTTACTATGTATGTTTTGGAATTCGGACTGAGTGCAAAGGATCTGCTGATCTCCATGCCGACGGAGGCGCTGGAGGAGATACCGTATAAGTATTCGGACGAAAGAATCGAATATGACAAGCAGAAAAAATCCTCATCCTCCTCATCCTCGTCGTCATCGTCATCCTCATCCGGTACTGTGGAGGACGAGATTGCGCAGCTTTCTTCTACGGGGACGGGCACCGCGAATTCGTCATCTTCATCATCACAGGCATCTGCCGATACATTTGCTGTGAGTATCACCAAGACCGCGTTGGATGCTTATATGGAAAAGTATATGACGGTAAAAGATACAACGGCGGCCGGGATCACTGCGGCGGATGTTACGATCGTTCTGACCGGTACCGAGTTTCGGGCGCAAAAACTGTTGGACGATCTTTTGGTAAAGCCGTCGATCCGCGTGACCGGATTTGCATGGGATGAGCTGCCGCCGGTGGTGCGCACCTATGAAGACGGTTCCGTAGAAGTAGTAGATACCGGCGAAAAGATGCTGACCATCCGTTTGAAACTGTATATGTATAACGACGAAGATGCAGGATATGAAGCACCGAAAAAATGATCGGGATAAAAATCAATAAGGGGGAATACACGGGGTATGGATAATAAACTTATAAAAGAAATACGATTGGGCGACCTGATGGTCAACTCCGGCTACATCACGGAGCAGCAGCTGATGGAGGCGCTGGCACTGCAGAAACAGGATCGCTCCAAGCGTATCGGTCAGATCCTGATCGAGCAGGGGTATGTGCAGGAGCGGCAGATGCTGACGGCATTGGCGGATCGTCTGCAGACCAGTTTGATCGACATTGCGACCTATCCGGTAGAAGAAGAAGCGGTGAAGACCATTCCCATTCAGATGGCGCAGCAGTATCTGATCCTGCCGGTTTCGCTCCAGGAAGGTGTGCTGACGGTAGCAATGAACGACCCGCTGAACCTGTACGCGATCGAGGATCTTCGTCAGACCACCGGTATGAATATTCATTCGCTGCTGGCAGAGTCGCAGGCGTTAAAAGATGCCATTACTTATCATTACGCAGCGATCAAGACCAAGCAGGCAGCGGCAAACGCAAGTGAAACCGCATCGGCCAGTGAGACCCAGGAAGTCATCATCGATGCCAATGTAACGGCCGATGACGCGCCGATTATCAACCTGGTAAACTCCCTGCTGGACAAGGCATATCAGGACGGTGTATCCGATGTGCATATCGAGCCCTTTGAAAAAGAAATCCTGGTGCGTATGCGTACCGACGGTGTATTGCTCAACTACATCACGCTGAACAAAAATGTGCAGAACGCATTGGTAGCCCGTATCAAGATTATCGGTGAGCTGGATATCGCAGAGCGTCGTGTTCCGCAGGACGGACATTTCCGTATCCGTATCCGCGATCAGATCGTCAATGTCCGCGTCAGCGTTATCCCTACCGTATTCGGAGAAAAGGTGGTAATGCGAATCCTGGCATCCAATGCCGACATCGACCGCAGCGATACCTTCGGTATGACACCGGACAACTACGCAAAGTTTTCCAAGATGCTCAAATCGCCGAACGGTCTGATCTATATCACGGGACCGACCGGTTCCGGTAAAACGACCACGCTGTATATGGCACTTGGTTCTCTGGCGAGCAAGCCGGTAAATATTTCCACCATCGAGGACCCGGTGGAGAAGAACCTGGCACACTTAAACCAGATGCAGGTGCATCCTACCGCGGGACTGACCTTTGAAGTGGGCTTAAGAGCTCTGTTACGACAGGACCCGGATGTTATCATGGTTGGTGAGACCCGAGATTCGGAGACGGCGACGATCTCCCTGAGAGCCGCGATCACCGGTCACCTCGTGCTTTCCACACTGCATACTAACGATGCGGTATCCACGATCGTCCGTCTGATCGATATGGGTGCGGAACCCTATCTGCTTTCCTCGGCGCTGGTGGGAGCCGTGGCACAGCGACTTTTGCGTAAGGTATGTCCGTACTGCGGACAGGTGGTAGGTTTGAATGAATCCGAGATCGCATTTGCGGGACGGGATATTCCGACGGCAAAACGGGCAGTGGGCTGCGCAAAGTGCCACAATACCGGCTATTCCGGCCGTATCGCGGTGCACGAAGTGCTGGTATCGGACAAAAAGGTGCGTGGTATGATCGCTGCAGGAGCCACTGCGGAGGAGATCACCCGCTACGCGATCGAGTACCAGGGCATGGAGAGTATCAAGATGGCAGGCCTTCGTCTGGTGGAAGAAGGGATCACCACGATGGAAGAACTGCAGAGAATCGCATACAACGAATAACAAAAATCTCCCCGGCAGGGGAGATTTTTTTGGGAGTTTTTCCGAGGGAAAAAGGATTGCATTATTTATCCCGCAGATATAGAATGTTAGAATAAACTAACACCGATTTAGGAGGAGCATTTATGATACCGAAAGACCCGGTCATGTTACTGAGCTATGTTAATACGCAATTGCGTGATCACTATTCTACTTTGGAAGATTTTGCCGCCTCCAACGGCATTGCCGAATCCGAGATCACGGAGAAACTGGCGGCCATCGGCTATACCTACGATGCCGCGCAAAATCGTTTTGTTGCGAAATAAATATTCTTATTGTATAATGTAGGGCGTTGCGAAGAAACCTAATTTACACATTTCAATCATAAAGGAGAACTATCATGAAACAAAGACCTGTTGTTTTAATGGTGCTGGACGGCTACGGTCTGTCTGACAACAAAGAGGCAAATGCCATTGCGATCGCAAACACACCCGTAATGGATAAGCTAGAGGCAGAATGTCCTTTCGTAAAGGGCTTTGCTTCCGGTTTGGCAGTAGGTCTGCCGGACGGTCAGATGGGCAACTCTGAGGTAGGTCATATGAACATCGGTTCCGGCCGCATCATTTATCAGGACCTGACCCTCATCACCAAATATATCGAAGACGGCGTATTCTTCAAGAACGAAGAACTGCTGCGTGCGATCGAGAACTGCAAGAAGAACAATTCCGATCTGCACATCTGGGGTCTGCTTTCCGACGGTGGTGTACACAGCCACAACACACATCTGTATGCAATCCTTGAGCTGTGCAAGCGCGAAGGGCTGGAGAAAGTATTCATCCATCCGTTCTTCGACGGTCGTGATACACCGCCTGCATCCGGTAAGGATTACCTGCAGGAACTGGTAGATAAGGCAAACGAGATCGGCGTAGGTAAGGTAGCATCCTTATCCGGCCGTTACTATGCAATGGATCGTGATAACAACTGGGATCGTATCCAGAAGGCTTATGACAGCCTGGTACTGGGCGAAGGCGAGAAGGCAACCGATCCGGTAGCTGCTATGCAGGCTTCCTATGACAACGGCGTAACCGACGAATTCGTACTTCCGACCGTGATCACCGACGAAGCAGGCCAGCCGCTCAGCCTTGTAAAGCCGAACGACTCCGTGATCTTCTTCAACTTCCGTCCGGACCGTGCAAGAGAGATCACCAAGGCATTCTGCTTTACCGATGAAGATATCGCAGCGCAGCCGGGCGATGCAGCAGATACCAAGTGCATCAAGTACCTGAAGCGTGCAAACGGCTACATGCCGCTGACCTATGTATGCTTCAAGGACTATGACGAGACCATCCCGAACAAGTTCGTAGCATTCAAGAAGGAAGAGATCACAAACACTCTGGGTGAATATCTGGCAAACAACGGTCTGAAGCAGCTGAGAATTGCCGAGACCGAGAAATACGCACATGTAACCTTCTTCTTCAACGGCGGTATCGAAGAGCCGAACAAAGACGAAGACCGCATCCTGGTAAACTCTCCGGCGGTTGCAACCTATGACCTGAAGCCGGAAATGAGCGCACCGGAAGTCAGCGAGAAGCTGGATGCGATGATCACCTCCGGCAAGTATGATGTAGTGATCATCAACTTTGCAAACCCGGATATGGTCGGCCACACCGGCGTGCTGGAAGCTGCTGTTAAGGCAGTAGAGCGCATCGATCAGTGTGTAGGTGCTGCAGTAGAAGCAGTAAAGCAGATGGACGGTGTACTTTTCATCTGTGCAGACCACGGAAACTGCGAGCAGATGGTGAACCCGGAGACCGGCGCACCGCATACCGCACACACCACCAATCCGGTACCGTTCATCCTGTACAACTACGATCCGGCATATACCCTGCGTGAGGGCGGCCGCCTTTGCGATATCGCTCCGACACTGCTCCAGATCATGGATCTGCCGCAGCCGAAGGAGATGACCGGTGAGTCTCTGCTGGTAAAGAAAGCGTAAGAATATTAGAGGGAGGGCCCCTCACCTTCCCCCTTTGGGGGGAAGGCTTTTTTAGTTTACAAGAGTGTAAAATCTTCTTGCTACAAAAAAATCCCGTACAGATTTCTGTACGGGATCTTTATTACTTATGCAATTTTGTTGTAGCCGGGTTGCTATATACAACTCAAGATCATCCTTCAGTAGGAGTTTCAGGTGTAGAAGCGCTATCGGATTTACCGCTCCATACATTATCCTTCAAGTTATATTCGTTCGAATTAATGATCACTTTCATTGCGGTAATCTGGTTGTCTACTATTGTGATCGAAGAAATCTCAACATTAACCCCATCAAGAGTTGCCTTTTTGCTGTTCGTACCGGTGGCGGTAGCACCAACCAACTGCCATACCGTATCATAACTTATATCATCCTCGCCAACAGAAGCGCCTGATGTTTTCTTTGCATACGCTTCAGCAATCGCTGACTGGCATGCCACACGGATGGACTGTGCCGTAGAGTAATCCTTCTCGGATTTTGCTCTGTCAATGTAACCCAACAGAGTCGGCACCAGAACGGCTGCCAGAATTGCGAGGATGACCAATACTACGATCAACTCAACCAATGTGAAACCTTTGTTGTTCATTTTCGCTCTCTTCATAATCATGTACTCCTTTACATTAATTTTTTTTGGTGGGACATCCTATCCCTCTGCCACAACTATTATATCTATCGGTATAATTATACAAAACTTTAGGGGTATTCGCAATAAATTTTATGCACATCTTTAATAACGGTTTTTATACAATATACACAATTGCCTGTAATCTTACTATGTAAACCGACATCTACGATTCCGCATTGCAAATCTGGTTTTAGTTTGCTATAGTTGTTTTTGTGGGCAATAGCCTGCGCGAAAAAGAAGGATGGGGGTAAAGAGTGTATGGCAGATAACGGTTTTCATGATTATAAATGTCCGAATTGCGGTGCTCCGCTGGCGTTCCGCGGGGATCTGAACAAGATGGCCTGCGAGTATTGCGACAGCCAGTTTGATATGTCGGAGTTTTCGCAGGATACACAGGTGAAGGAGGAAGTGACCGACTGGCAGCAGACGAGCACGCAGCAGATGGACGGAGCGGGCATGAAGGAATATGTCTGCAACACATGTGCAGCCGTGCTGGTGGCGGATGAGAAAGTCGGTGCAACGGAATGTCCGTATTGCGGCAATCCGCTGGTCATCAAGGATTCCTTCGAAGGCATCAATCTGCCGGACGGTATCATCCCGTTTGCGGTGGATAAACGATCTGCCCAGGCAGCATTGACCAATTTCTATAAAGGGAAGAAACTGATCCCGGACAGCTTCATTGATAAGAACCGTATTGACAATATTAACGGTGTATATGTACCGTTCTGGCTCTTTGACTGCGATACCGAGGGCGACTGCTTTTACCGCGCCACCAAGGAGCGCCAGTATGATAAGGGCGATGAAGTCTGGAAAGAGATCCAGGATTATGCCGTAACCAGAAGCGCCAAGATGCGTTTCGAAAAAGTGCCGGCAGACGGTTCCAAAGAGATGAAGGATGCCTATATGGATTCCCTGGAGCCGTATGATTATTCCAAGATCACGGACTACAACCCGGCCTATATGTCCGGCTATGTAGCCAGCAAATATGATGAAGATGCCAATGCGGTAAAAGAGCGTGTGGACGGCCGCATTCGCAACACGGCAAAGCAGAAGATCCGTGAAACCGTAAAGGGTTACACCTCGGTCAATCCGACTTCGGAGAACATTCATATTCGGGACGGCCGCGTACGCTATTGTATGCTGCCGGTCTGGATGCTCTCGACCCAGTGGAACGGGCAGGTCTACAGTTTTGCAATGAACGGCCAGAGCGGCAAGGTCGTGGGTGATCTGCCTATCGATCAGGGCAAGAGTACCAAACTGTTTTTGAGTCGTTTTGTGATCATTGCGTTGATCGCGGCGGCAATCCTCTATTTTGCCATGGACGGATTTGGTGCAACGACAATCCTCGGTGCGATCGTAGTCGGCCTCATCGGCGCGTTTGTAGCATTGTCTTCCGCAAAGGCGGCGATGGTGGCAGCCGAAAAGACCCAGGCCGATCGCTTCCTGGTGAACAATTCGTTTGGCTTAACAAGGCAGGCGGATAAGTACACCGGTACCCGGCACGAGTTTGTCCGAAGACGGCAGACCAACAAGTAATCAAGATATGTTTCAGGGCCTTCGGGCTCTGAATCTTTCCGGAGGATAACATGAACGATCCGTGTGAACTGTGTATGCACTATGAATATGATGAGGAATTTGATAATTATGAATGCGATGCCGGCCTGGATGAGGACGATATGTATCGTTTCCTGACCGGCAATGCAAAAGGCTGCCCCTTTTTTCAACAGGGAGATGAGTATCAGATCGTAAAACACCAGATGTGATCAATGGTGAATCTTATAACGGCTCCTTCGCCGGAAGCCCTGCTTTGCGGGGATACTTCTTCGGTGTAGGGGCTGTTTTTTTGATGACGGCCAGACATCTGGGATCCCCGGATTCCGGCAGGCTGTATTCGATCACCGCATCGGCAGTACCGCCCAGCAGCCTGATCGCTTTTGCGGCGGCGCTGTATTCGGAAGATTCGGAATCTGCCGCAGTAAAGCCGGATGCTTTGTAGGCAACAAAACAGCCGCCGGTCCGGACATAGGGCAGGCAGTATTCGGACAGGGTGGACATATTGGCAACCGCACGGGATACCGCAAAGTCAAAGGTCTCCCGCAGCTGTCCCGGCTTGGCAAAATCTTCGGCACGGCCGTGGACTGCTTGGATACCGTCCAGTTCCAGACGGCGGATCACTTCATTTAAGAAATTTACGCGTTTGTTTAAAGAATCCAGCAGTGTGATCTGCAGCTGCGGGAACGCGATCTTTAAAGGGATGCCCGGGAAACCGGCACCGGTCCCGATGTCGATGAGGGATGCTGCCTTTCCGTTCCGGACCGCTTCCGTAGCTTTGCATTCCGGCAGCAAAAAAGGAAGCAGACTGTCCGCAAAGTGTTTTTGCAATACTTCTTCTGCTTCGGTAATGGCGGTCAGGTTCATAAAGCTGTTCCATTCCAGCAGCAGATCATTGTACTGTAAAAACTGTTCTGCCTGCCGGTCGCTCAGTTCCATACCGCATTGTTTCATATATTGTAAGAGTCGCTCTTTTTCCATAACCTAAAAAATAACACAGAACAGGGGATTGTGCAAGCACGGGGATTGGCCGGCAAAGTGCGAATATCGTGAAATGTGACGGAAATTGATTGAAATAGGACTTGGATAATGGTAAAATTTAACCATGTTTTTGCAAACAGCACTGTGAGAAGGGTGCTGTAAGGAAGGACCGGATGTTATGAAGGTTACGATCTTGGGGGTAAGAGGTTCCATCCCGACGGATGGGCCGGAGTGTTGTGAATTTGGGGGAGCAACCTCGTGTATTCTAGTGGAAGCGGGCGGACAGGCCATCTACCTGGATGCCGGCAGCGGTCTTTTGCGCGCGCCCGATACCGGCGCAGCGGATGTTTCGATCCTGATATCCCATTCGCATATGGATCATATTTTGGGCTTGCCCTTATCGCCGATCCTGCTTTCGAAGAAGCGGCTGGATCTGTACATGGCAAAGCGGGACGGGCTTTCGGCAGAGGAGCAGTTGGCGTGTCTGATGGCACCGCCGTTGTGGCCTGTGGGGGTGGAACGGTATCCGGCCGAAGTGATCTTTCATGATCTGGAACTGCCCTTGCAGATCGGCGATGTGGCCGTCCGCGGGATGGAGTCCAATCACCCCGGCGGTTCGACGATCTTTCGATTGGATCATAACGGCCGGTCACTGGTATATGCAACGGATTACGAGCATTCGGAGGAAAAAAACAGGGAACTGATCGCATTTGCCCACGATACGGATCTGCTGTTGTACGATGCGCAGTATACGGATGAAGAATATGCCCGGATGAAGGGTTTTGGGCATTCCACCATCGCAGAGGGGATGAAAGTATTTGAACGCAGCGGGGCCAAACGGGTGCTGTTCGTGCACCACGATCCCAGACATCCGGATGTGAAACTGCGGGAGATGGAAGCGGCATTAAAAGGAAAAAACGCTGCGCTGGCAAGAGCGGGCGAAGTCATAGAATTATAGTTTTTTGGGCGGAGGAAGTATGAATAAGAAAAAAGCTCTGATCATCGGTGGTATTGCGGCAGTTGCCGTTATCGTGCTTGCGGTAGTTTTGCTGCTGACGCGAAAGGATGATAAGATCTCGGCGACCACGATGCGTCTGTTGCGGATCGAAGGCAATGTCACGCTCGAATCCGGCGGCGTGAAAAAAGAGATCCTGAATAATCTGAAACTCAACAGCGGGGACAAACTGACGACCGATACCGCCAGTCTGGCATCCATCAGTCTGGACGACAACAAGGCCGTTACGCTGGAGGAACTGAGCGCAGCGGTATTTGAGCAGGAAGGAAAGAAACTGGATCTGAATCTGCAGGAAGGTTCCCTCTTTTTTGAGGTGAATAAGAAACTGGAAGATGACGAATCGTTCCAGGTACATACTTCCACGATGATCGTGGGTATCCGCGGTACTTCCGGCTATGTATTTGTGGATAAGGACGGGCAGGACGGCATCCTGCTGACCACCGGAGAAGTGGAGATCACCGGACGCAATCCCCGTACGAATGGGGAGAAGACCACCACTTTGAAAGCCGGTCAGATGGTCTATGTTTATCTGTATGATGACGAGGCGCCGGAGAACAGCGTGGATTTTGAATTGCATGATATCCCGGAGGAGGAGATCCCTGCGCCGGTGATCCGTTTCCTGCTGGAGCCGGGGCATGAAGAACTGTTGAATAAGGTATGCGAAGAGACCGGCTGGGATCTGAACAAGATCCGTGAGCGCGGGGAGCATCTGGATGAGGAAGAAGAGGAAGCGGAAGTAACGGCAAGTCCGACACCGACGGAGATCCCGACGGTAACTGCGACGCCGACCCCGACCGAAGCGCAGGAGGACGGTAATGGAAACGGC